>VGEI01000175.1 GCA_016869415.1 Alphaproteobacteria bacterium | reverse complement strand
GCTGATGAACACCGACAAGGAGTTCGGCGTCGATCGCTCGCAGCTTTCGCTGCACAAGCTGCCGACTCGCGATGTCGCAGGCTTGATCTTCGTCTGCTTCAGCGACGATGCTCCCGACTTCAGTCCAGTCGAGCGGGACGTGGTTCATCGTCTGAAGCCGCACGGCCTCGACCGCGCCAAGATCGCGCACACCATAGACTATGTCGTGCCGGCCAACTGGAAGATCATCTTCGAGAACAACCGCGAGTGCTATCACTGCCCGTCTAACCATCCGGAGTACAGCACGGCCACCTACGATGTGGCTCGGGACATGGCTCGGCTCGACCCCCGGAAACAGGCGGCGCTCGACGCCCGCGTGGACGAGTGCAACGCCCGCTTCCGACGCATGGGTCTCGACGAAGGCGATTCGCAGTCGACCATGACCGGCACCTACTGGCGCTCCCATCGCACGCCGCTGATGACCGGTTTCACCACTCAGAGCCTGGACGGCAAGCCGGTGGCACCGATGATGGGCGACTTCAAGGAGCGCGACGTCGGCACGCTACGCCTCACCATCTTCCCCAATTTCTGGCAGCACGCCGGCGACGATTACGCCTGTGCCACGCGCATCACCCCGGTCAATGCAGCCGAGTGCCATGTGCGGGTGATGTGGATGGTGCACAAGGACGCGGTCGAGGGCCGTGACTACACGCTCGATCGCCTGCTACCGGTCTGGCAGCGGACTTCCGAACAGGACTGGAAGATTTGCACCGATCAGCAGATCGGCGTGTCGTCGAGCCACTACGTTCCCGGGCCATACTCGACAATACGCGAGCAGAACGTGAACCATTTCGTGGAATTATATCTGGGCGAAATCGCCGGGCCGCAACCGCTTCGCAGGACGGGCTGAACATCATCATGCAGGACAAGACCAAGCCGGCACCGGCGGTGGGCGCCGTTGCCGTTCCCAGCCATGCGCGTATCGTCATCATCGGTGCGGGCGCCGTCGGCTGTTCGATCGCCTATCACCTCGCCAAGATGGGCGAGCGCGACGTGCTGATCCTGGAGAAGAGCGGCATCACCCACGGCTCCACCTGGCATGCTGCCGGCCTGGTTGGCCAGCTGCGCAGCAAGCGCAATCTCACCCGGCTGATGCAGCACTCGGTCGAGCTCTACAACCAGCTTGAGAAGGAATCGCCGATCGATTGGAAGCCGGTCGGCAGCCTGCGTCTCGCCTCGTCCGAGGCGCGCTGGAGCGAGATCCGCCGCTCCGTGACCACGGCGCGCAGCTTCGGCTTCGAGGCGCATCTGATGTCGCCGGCTGAGGCCAAGAAGAGCTTCTCCTATATCTCGACCGACGGCGTGGTGGGTGCCGCCTTCATCCCGTCGGACGGCTATGTCGACCCGTCGAGCCTGACCCAGGGCCTGGCGCGCGGCGCGCGAGCCGGCGGCACGAAGATCATCGAGGGTGTGCGCGTCACCGGTATCACGGTGAAGGACCGCCGCGTCGTCGGCGTGACTACCGACAAGGGCGATGTCGCTTGCGAGATCCTGGTCAACTGCGCCGGCATCTGGGCGCGCGACGTCGGCAGGATGGCTGGCGTGCGCGTGCCCGCGGCGGCGGTCGAGCACCAGTACATGGTGACCGAGAAAATGGGCGACCTGCCGCGCGACCTGCCGTCGCTACGCGATCCCGACAAGGGCTTCTATCTCAAGCCCGAGGTCGGCGGCTTTGCGGTCGGCGGCTGGGAATCGAACACCGTGCCCTTCGGCGCCGACGGCGTGCCCTTCGATTTCGGCCGCGAACTATTCCCCGGTAATTTCGACCGCTTCGAGCAGATCGTCATGCCGGCGGCTGAACGCCTACCGATCCTCGGCGAGATCGGCATCCGCAATCTGATTAACGGGCCCATCCCCATCTCGCCGGACGGCGAGCCGATCCTCGGCCTGGCGCCCGAGCTCGACAATTTCTTCGTCGCCTGCGGCTTCACCTCGGGCATCGCCGCGGCCGGCGGCGCCGGGCGTGCCATGGCCCAGTGGATCAAGGGCGGCGAGCCGGAGATGGATCTCTGGGCCTTCGATATCCGCCGCTTCGGCACGCACCATCTCGGCAAGCGCTACCTGCACGAGCGCGCCGTCGAGAGCTATTTCCGCTACTACCAGATCCACTGGCCGGTGGAGGAGATGCATACCGGCCGCGGCGGCCGACGCAGCCCGCTCTACGCCACGCTCAAGGAACAGGGCGCGGTCTACGGCTCGCGCTTCGGCTGGGAGCGGCCGAACTGGTTTGCCGCCAAGGGTGTCGAGCCCAAGGATGTGCCGTCTTTCGAGGGTAAGCCAAGCTGGTTCGACCCCGTCGGCGCCGAGCACAAGCGCGCCCGCGAAGGCGTAGTGCTGATCGACCAGAGTTCGTTCTCCAAGTTCGAGGTCAGTGGACCCGATGCCTTCGAGGCGCTGCAGCGCATCGCCGCCAACGATCTCAACAAGCCACCGGGGGCGGCGGTCTACACGCAGCTCTGCAACCAGCGCGGGGGCATCGAGGCGGATCTGACTATCATCCGCCTGGCCGAGGACCGCTTCTACATCGTCACCGGTAGCGCCTTTGGCGTGCGCGACGGAACCTGGATTCGCCGTCAGCTGCGGCGTGACGACGCCATCGCGATGAACGACATCACCAACAGCCGCGCGGTGATCAACCTCGCCGGGCCGCTCGCCCGCAAGGTGCTGGAGAAGGTGGCCGACGGCGATGTCAGCCACGCCGGCTTCCCCTATATGAGCGCCAAGGAGATCCGCATCGGCTATGCGCCGGTGTTGGCCGTGCGCATCACCTATCTGGGTGAGCTGGGCTGGGAGCTGCACATCCCCGTCGAGTACGCGCAGCACGTATACGAACAGCTGCGCGAGGCGGGCGCCGAGTTTGGCATCGCCAATGCCGGTTACCGGGCCATCGAGACCCTGCGGCTGGAGAAGCGTTATCTCTACTGGGGTGCCGACATCACGCCCGACTACAACCCCTACGAGGCGGGGCTCGGTTTCTGTGTGTCGCTGAACAAGGGTGACTTCATCGGCCGCGAGGCGCTCGAGCGCGCCAAGGCCGAAGGCCCCAAGCGCAAGATGTGCGTCTTCACCCTCGACAGTTTTGCGGCCGTCTACGGCGGCGAGGCGATCTGCCATGATGGCAAGGTGATCGGCGTCACCTCCTCCGGCGGCTACGGCCATACCATCGGCAAGCCGATCCTCTTCGGCTACGTGCCGGCAGATAAGGCAGGCCATGACCTGTACGAGGTCGAGGTCTTCGGCAAACGCTATCCGGCCCGCCGTCACGCCAAGGTGCCTTACGACCCCGAGCGCAAGAAGATCCTGATCTAGCGTCGGCGTTTACAGGCCGCGGGAGCGGCCCCATAGTCGCGACCGCAGGCAGGGGCGGGCGTATGGAATTCTTCACCGGAGACTGGCTCAACGCGATCGTGCGCCTGGCGCACGTCATCTTCGGCATCGGCTGGATCGGCGCGTCGTTCTATTTCATGTGGCTCGACGCCAACATGGCGAAGCCGGTACAGCCGAAGACCGGCGTCGAGGGCGAGCTGTGGATGGTCCATTCGGGCGGCTTCTACCGCGTCGAGAAGATCCATGTCTCGCCGGCCGAGATGCCGCCGCATCTGCATTGGTTCAAATGGGAGGCGGCGTTCACGGGCATCACCGGTTTCATGATGCTGTGCCTGGTGTTCTACGCCGACGCCAGCGTCTATCTGATCGACCCGGCGAAAGCCGACCTCACGCCAGTGCAGGCGACTTTCATCGGCATCGTGACGTTGCTCGCCGGCTGGGCCGCCTATGAAGGTCTGTGGCGCTCACAGTTCGGTCAGAAAGGCGGCTGGCCGCCGCTCGCCGCGACCTTCCTGCTGATCGCCGGTATTGCCGTCTTCCTCTCGCAGATCTTCAGCGGTCGCGGCGCCTTTCTTCATGTCGGTGGCCTGATGGGCATCATCATGTCGGCCAGCGTCTGGACGGTGATCGTGCCCGGCCAACAGCAACTCATTCAGGCGACGCGCGAGGGCCGCAAGGGCGATCCAGCCTATGCCGCCGCCGCCAAGCAGCGCTCTGTGCACAACAACTACATGACCCTGCCGGTCGTGTTCATCATGCTCAGCGGTCATTACCCGAGCACCTACGGCCATCCGCAGAACTGGCTGGTGCTGATCCTCGCTGCGCTGGTGGCGATGGCGGTGAATCACTTCCTTAACATGCACAACAAGGGTGAGATGAAAGCCTGGCCGCTGCTCCTTGCGGCGGCGATCTTCGTGCCGCTCTACTGGCTGACCACGCAGGGCACGGGATCCGCCTCTCTGAAGCCGGGCGAGGCGCCGGTAGCGTTCGCCGAAGTGCGGGCGGTGATCGCCGGGCGTTGCAACTCCTGTCACGCCGCCAAGCCGACCGACGATACCTTCAAGCAGCCGCCCAACGGCCTGGTGCTCGAAACACCGCAGAAAATCCGCGCCAACGCCCAGAAGATCAACGCCCGGGTAGTGCTCACCCAGACCATGCCGCCGGCCAACAAGACCGAGATGACCGACGAAGAGCGCGCCCTGATCCGCGCCTGGATTGCCCAGGGCTCGCGCCTCGACTAACCGAGTTCCAGAGTCCTCCGCACCATCTCGGCGGTGGCCGCGCTGCCGGCCGCGATCAGGCCCAGCCGCCCATCGGGCTGGTAGGCACTGCCGTCGTACCGCGTGACCGTGCCCCCGGCCTCGGCGAGGAGCAGCGCGCCGGGAGCGTGGTCCCAGGGCAGGCCGCGCCAGTAGCAGACGAAATCCAGCGTGCCGCGTACCAGCGCCGGATAGTCGTCGCCGGCGCACATCGACCCGGGCAGGACTGCGCCGAGCTTCGATCCGTTTCGCTCGACGCGCTCGCGCCTGTCGGGCGGCAGGAACTTGGTGAGGACGGCGCCACGCAGAGCTTTGGCTTCCTTCGCCGAGAGCGGCACACGAAGCCGCCCGCCATCGATGAAGGCGCCTGCCCCACGTTCGGCCATGGCCAGCGAGCCAGTGACGGGTCTCAGGATCCAGGCGCCCACAGTCTCGCGCCGCTGGCGCAGCGCCACCATGATGGCGAAGCGTGGATCGCCATCGACGAAGTTGCGCGTGCCGTCTAGGGGGTCGACGAACCACAGCGGCTCGTCGACCTCGTGCAGATCCTGCAACAGCTCCGGCCGGGCATGGCACATCTCCTCGCCGATCACCGTCGACGAGGGAAGGATCGCCTGCAGCCCGCTGACCAGTGCTGCCTCCGCCTCGCGGTCGGCGATGGTGACGAAGTCGTCCGGCGACTTCTCCTCGACCTCGCCGCTCTTCAGCGCCCGGAAGCGGGGCATGATGATACTGGCGCTGACCTCGCGCAGCAGCGCCGCCACGCGCTCGACAGGCAGGTCAGCCATCAGCTGCGCTCGATGACCCGCTCGAGCTTCTTCGACAGCAGCCAGGCCGCGGCGAGAAAGGCGAGAAGCAGGCCGAGTGCAAACCTCGATGCAGCTTGGCCCAGAACCTGCTCCGAGAGATGGCCGAAGCTGTATCCGACGCCCACGACGATTGCGGCCCACAGCCCCGCCGAGAGGAAATTGAGCGGCAGGAAGCGCAGCCAGGACAGAGACGACATGCCGTAGGCGAAGCCGGCAAGGGCGCGTATGCCGGGCGGATAGCGATGCACAAGGAGCATCCACAGATGATGCCGATCGACCAGCCGCAGGACCACGGTGCTTCCCCGCTCGAACTTGGGAAAGCGGCGAACCAGAGGTGTGCCCCAGCGGCGGCCGATCCAGAATCGTACCGTGTCACCCAGGAAGCTGGCGCTCCAGCACACTGCGATGACCGTTGTCCACTCGAGCGCTTTGAGATGCGCGGCGTAGCCGGCGAAGAGCGGCAAGAGAAGATCGCTCCATGCCGCGCGGGCGAAGACGAAGCCGTAAGCGATGTCGCCGTGCTCGCGTATCGCTTCGAGAAGCTGGGTGAGGTCCATAGGGGCGCCCGGTTTCGAGCGGCCTACATATCATGCGGCGCGCGCCCGGCCAGTTAAAAATTGGGCGGTGCCCCATTGCGCTGCCGGAGCATCGTCGTCTTCCAGCCTATGTGCGCGAACCGGGGTTTGATATTCTCGCGTTGCGGAACAACGCTGACAAGTGTAGCTGGCTCGGCCACACCTTTAGGGCGCGCGGTTCCGCCATAGAAATCAAAGGACATCAGGGAGGACACCGCCATGAAGCGCCGGTCTTTCATAGCTGCCGGTCTGTCGTTTGCCGCCGCCACTACGCTGGGGACACACGTCTCCGGCCAGTCAGGCTGGACAGTGCTGTTCGACGGCAAGAACCTCGATCACTGGAATCCGGTCGGCAACGCCAATTGGCGGCTCGAAGACGGGAGTGTCGTGGCTGACAAAGGCGTCGGCTTCCTGGTCTCGAAGCACTCTTATACCAACTTCGAGATCAAGGCCGAGTTCTGGGCCGATGACGCGGCCAACAGCGGCATCTTCATCCGCTGCAGCGACCCGCAGAAGATCAACGCCGAGAATTCCTACGAGGTGAACATCTATGACGGACGGCCCGATCCGAGCTATGGCACCGGGGCGATCGTCAATTTCGCCAAGGTCTCACCGATGCCCAAGGCCGGCGGCAAGTGGAACACCTTCGAGATCACGGCCAGGGGGGCTCAGCTCGTCGTCGTCATGAACGGCACCAAGACGGTCGACATCCAGGATAGCAAGTTCGCCAGCGGTCCGTTCGCGCTGCAATACGGCGCCGGAGTCGGCGGCGCCGGTGTGATCAAGTGGCGCAGGGTCGAGATCCGCACGCTGTAGTCAGTGGCCCGCATCAGCCGGGACGAGGCGCCGGGGTGGCTACGCCTTCACCCCGGCGCCGATCGTCTTCGGCGCGTCGGGATCGAGCGGCCAGCGCGGGCGCGGGCTGAAATCGAGCCCGTCGACCAGGCCGAGGCGTAGCCGCTCCACGCCGGCCCAGGCGATCATGGCAGCGTTGTCGGTGCACAGCTTCAGCGGTGGAGCGACAAGCGCCAGCCCGTGTTCGCCGGCGAGAGCGCTGAGCCGTTGGCGCAGCAGGGCGTTAGCGGCGACACCGCCCGCCACGACCAGCGTCTTTCCCTCCGGGTGCTGCCCTTTGAACACCTCCAGCGCCCGAGCCGTGCGGTCGGCCAGCGAATCGGCGACAGCCAGCTGGAACGAGGCTGCTATGTCGGCGATCATTTTTGCCGACAACTCGCCGGCGTTCTCGACGGCTTGGCGCACCGCGGTCTTGAGGCCGGCAAAGGAGAAGTCGCAGCCCGGCCGGCCCTTGAGCGGGCGCGGAAAGGCGAAACGCATTGGATCG
>VGEI01000174.1 GCA_016869415.1 Alphaproteobacteria bacterium | reverse complement strand
TGCGCCTTACGTAAGGCCGCGAGCAGCCGTTCGGGGGGCGCCGCGCTGCAATCGCGCCAGCCAGGAATGATAATCGTGCCGGCCAGGCTCAGCATGTCGAGCCCGTATTTCGGCCGTACGGCGACGCCGCCGGTGGCCCTTAACGACCCGCGCTCGACCCCACAGACGATGAACCTGTACCAGGGGAAATCGAATTCCGGCCGCTTGAGGCCAAAGATCTCCACCGCGACGCCGAACTCGAAGGTGCAGAGCCCGTCATAGGCCAGGGCCACGACCAGACGGTTCCGGGGGCCTGTCTTGGGCTGCAGGCGGGAAGCGGGCATTGGCGGACTATGACCGGAGAATGTCGTTTCCGCCACTGGCGCGCGCCCGGGGTCCAGTTAGGATTTCCGGCGTAACGACTGGAGATTCCAGTGCCCTCTGCCGTTGCCCAGACTCCCGCCGCACCCTCGGGCGCCGCGCTGGCGCATTTCGAGCAGCGCCTGACCTTCGAAACCGATTGCTGGGACGTACATTCAAGCCTCGCTGCCGGCGAAGCCGACTTCGTGCTGGTAGACGTGCGCAGTCCCTCGCTCTACGCCAAAGGGCACGCCCGGGGTGCGATCAATATCCCGCGCCGGGAGCTCAGTGAGGCGCGGCTCGCCGCCTACCCGATGCACACGCTGTTCGTCGTCTATTGCGCCGGCCCGCATTGCAACGGCGCCAACAAGGCAGCGGTACAACTCGCGCGCCTCGGCCGGCCGGTGAAAGAGATGATCGGCGGTGTCACCGGCTGGCTCGACGAAGGCTTCGAGTTGGTGCGCGAAACCGGCGTCAGCGCGGCTTGAGCTCGTCCAGCCGCAGGGTCGCCTGACGGCGGACATGGCCGGCTTCGTCGCGCACGGCCAAGCCGACGGTACCTTCCCACCAGTCGACGTCGATGGTGCCGAAATTCGGCAGGCCGTAGACGGCGCCGAGCCGGTTCGGCCCGGCTTCCCGGCTGGTCGCGTAGTAGCGGGTCAGGCCGCTGGAGGTGATCTCGGTCAACGGATAGGGGACGCCCGTGCTTTCGCGGTAGAGCGCTGCGAGATGGCGGTCGCCGGAGAGGAACACGACGCCGGCAGCGCGCGTCTCGGCGATCAGATCGTAGAGCCGCTGGCGTTCCAGCGGCAGATTGCCCCAGCGTTCCCAGCCGTGACCCTCGACCACCACCTGGATGGAAGAGACGATCAGGCGCAGCTCCGCCGGCTCGCGCAGCTGCCCGGCCAGCCACTGCCATTGCGCCGCGCCGAGCATGGTCTTCGTCGGGTCAGCGTCAGGCAGATAGCGCTCGCGCCCGGCGGCACCGCGTCGATCCGTCGGTTTCAGCGGCGAGCGGAAATAGCGCGTATCCAGCAGGATGACCTGGATCCGTTGGCCCGGCGGCCCCAGCATGGTCGACATATAGAGCCCTTCGCGCGCCCGCCGCGGATCGTCAGGAGCAACGTTCCAGAATTCGAGGAACAGCTCCTTGGCCCGCTGCTTATGCGCGAACTCGGCCCCACCGTCGTTCAGGCCGTAATCGTGGTCATCCCAGATCGCCAGATGGCGCACCTGACGGCGCAGCCGGCTGAAGCCTTCCAAGGTACGCGCCTTGGCGTAGGCCGCGCGCAGCTCCATCAGATCCGGCGACGTAACATCGCCATAGACGTTGTCGCCGGCGAACAGGAACACCTCCGGTTTGTAGGCCAGCACCGCGTCCCAGATCGGCTGCGGCGTGTCCTGATCGGCGCAGCTGCCGAAGGCGAGGCGCGCCAGCGGCCTTTCCTGCGCCTGCACCGGTGCCAGTGCAGCCGCCCAGAGGGGAAGATGCGCAAGAAGCCGGAGGACCGACCGTCGGCTGAAAGCCGGCGCACTCACACCAAGCTCACGCTTTCTTGCCAACAGGCGGCGGGTCGTCGCCAGGCTTGAGCATCAGCCGCTTCACCCGCCCGCCGCCGACCATGTGGGTGGCGAGGATCTCGTCGATGTCGTCGCGCGTCTTGGGTGAGTACCAGACGCCTTCCGGGTAGATGACCAGCGAGGGGCCGAGCTCGCAGCGCTCCATGCAGCCGGCATTGTTGATCCGGACATTCTTCAGATCGAGCTCCTTGGCCCGCTTCTTCATGTAGTCACGCAGCTCTGCCGAACCCTTTGCCGCGCAGCACCCTCGCGGGTGCGCCGGGGGCCGCTCGTTGGTGCAGACGAAGACGTGGCGGTTGTAGAACTGCGGCGGATCGCCCTCGACGGCGTTGATCGCCTTAGGCGCCGGCGCGCGGTCGTCGGGTGTCATTTCTTCTCGAAGCCTTTCATGCCGCCAAACTGGCCCCAGAGTTTCTGCATCTGCTCGAATCCCTCAAGCGAGGTTGGCAGCCAAGTCTTCATCACGGTTTCAGGATCCATCGAACGGACTGCCTGCTCCATGCGCTTCTGCACCTCAACCAGCATCGCCTCCTGTGCCTGCCGAAGATCGGGTAGGCCCAGAAACGCCCGCGCCTCTTCCGGCGTGCAGTCGATGTCGATGGTGACCTTCATGGCGGCCTCGCGGTTTCGGGCGACCCTAGCCCAAACTCCGGCCCGAGCCTAGCCGCGCCAATCTTGGTAAGCTTGGCGGACTCGACCGCGGTGGTCACAGAATCCGAGAGAGTGCGGCGTATCGATTGTGGGCCTGCGCCGCGCCGCATAAGCTGCCGGCCCGCTTTGCCAGGAACCACCCATGACCGCCTCTGACTTCCCGGCTGCCAACCTCCTCGGCCGGGAGACCAGCCCCTACCTCCTCCAGCACAAAGACAATCCGGTGCACTGGCGCGCCTGGGGCGAGGCCGCCTTCGCCGAGGCGCGGGCCCGCGATGTGCCCATCTTGCTGTCGGTCGGCTACGCCGCCTGCCACTGGTGTCACGTCATGGCTCATGAAAGCTTCGAGGACGACGCCACGGCGGCGCTGATGAACGAGCTGTTCGTCAACGTCAAGGTCGACCGCGAGGAGCGGCCGGACGTCGACACGATCTACATGACGGCGTTGCACTTGATGGGCGAACAGGGCGGCTGGCCGCTCACTATGTTCATGACGCCCGACGGCAAGCCGTTCTGGGGCGGCACCTATTTCCCGCCAGAATCACGCTACGGCCGGCCGGGATTCCGCGACGTGCTGCGTGGCCTCTCGCAGGCCTGGAAATCGAAGCGCGAGCAGGTGACGGAGAACGTGCGCGTCCTGGTCGAGGCGCTGGGCGGTCGCCAGGACGCGATTGCCGGCGGCGCCGTCGAGATCGCTGTTCTCGACCGCATCGCTGAGCACCTGGTCGGGGCCTTCGATCCGGTGCATGGCGGTCTCAAGGGGGCGCCGAAATTCCCGCAATGCTCGATCGCCGAGCTGCTGTGGCGGGCCTGGTTGCGCAGCGGACGCAAGACCGGCAACGCCCAGCTGCGTCATGTCGTCACCACCACTCTCGACCGTATGAGCCAGGGCGGCATCTACGATCATCTCGGCGGGGGCTACGCACGCTACTCGACGGACGCAGTCTGGCTCGTGCCGCATTTCGAGAAGATGCTCTACGACAACGCCCTGATGATCGACAACCTGACACTGGTCTGGCAGGACACGCCAAACCCCCTGTACGAAAAGCGGGTAGCCGAGACGATCGGCTGGTTACAGCGCGAGATGATCGCCGAGCACGGCGCTTTTGCCGCAACGCTCGACGCCGATTCGGAGGGTGAGGAAGGCAAGTTCTACGTCTGGGACGAGGCCGAGATCGACGCGCTGCTTGGCAGCGAGGCGGCATTCTTCAAGGAGCAATACGACGTTCGCGAATCGGGCAACTGGGAAGGCCATACAATCCTCAATCGCTCCCGCAAGATGCTGCTGGGAGACGCAGCACACGAGGCGCGGCTGGCGCGTGCCCGTGCCGTGCTGTTCGCGGCGCGGGCCAAGCGCATTCCCCCCGGACGCGATGACAAGATTCTGGCCGACTGGAACGGGCTGATGATCGCGGCGGTGGCACGTGCCGGTTTTGTCTTCGACCGACCGGAATGGGTCACGCTGGCAGCCGCTGCATTCTCGGCCGTGATGACCCATCTGCGGGCACCCGCCGGTGCGCCGGATGCCGGGCGGCTGCGTCACTCCTATCGTCAGGGCCGGGCGCAGCATCTCGCCCTGCTCGACGACTACGCGGCGATGGCCCGGGCTGCGGTCACGCTTCATGAAGTCACCGGCACGGCGAGTTATTGCAAGCAAGCGGAAGCTCTCGTGGCCGAGGCCGATCGCTGGTATTGGGACGAGAAGGGCGGCGGCTACTTCTTCACGGCTGCCGACGCGCGCGACCTGATCACCCGCACCAAGACGGCGCACGACAACGCGACGCCGTCCGGCAACGGGCTGATGGCGCAGGTGCTGACGCGTCTCTACTACCTTACCGGCGAGACACGCTATCGCGACCGCGCGGCTGCGACGATCGGCGCCTTCTCCGGCGAGCTCGGCAAGAATTTCTTTCCGCTCGCCACGCTGCTTAACGCGGCTGAGTGGCTGGAGAACGCGGTCCAGGTCGTGATCAGCGGCCCGGCCGGTGCGGGTACCGAGGCTCTGCTTCGCGCCGTGGCGACCGCGGGATCGCTGCCCAATCTCGTCTTACAGCGGGTCGAGGGCGGATCCCTGCCGCCATCCCACCCGGCTCACGGCAAGGGTCCGGTCGATGGCCGGCCCACGGCCTATATCTGCGTCGGGCCGGTCTGCTCTGCACCGGTAAGCGATCCCGCCGCCCTCGCCCGGCAGCTCCGCGGCGACTGACCCGGCGAACGGGCTGGCCTCTTGGCCGGCGGCCAAGAGCCGCGTAAGGTCACGCCCGCATTTCCCGAGCGCTATCCGGCGTCAAGACAAAGGCAGGAGACCATGACCAAAGCGATGCGAGTTCATAAGACCGGCGGCCCTGAAGTGATGCAGTGGGAAGACATCGATCTTCCCGCACCGGGCAAGGGCGAGGCGCGCATCCGCCATACCGCTGTCGGACTGAATTATGTCGATACCTACCAGCGCTCCGGCCTCTATCCCTTCCCCCTGCCCATGATCATCGGCAGCGAGGGCGCCGGCGTGGTCGAGGCTGTCGGCCCCGAGGTGACGGAGGTCAAGGTCGGCGACCGCGTCGCCTATGGCAACGCCCCTCCCGGTGCCTACGCTGAGGCGCGCAACCTGCCGGCACACCGGCTGGTGAAACTGCCGTCGGGCATCAGCGACCAGCAGGCCGCCTCGATGATGCTCAAGGGTCTGACCACCTGGTACCTGATCCGCATGACCTATCCGATCAAGGCCGGCGAGACCGTGCTGTTTCACGCCGCTGCAGGCGGTGTCGGCCTGATTTTTGGCCAGTGGGCGAAGCACCTCGGGGCGAAGGTGATCGGCACCGTCGGCTCGGCCGACAAGGCGAAGCTCGCTAAGGCGCACGGCTACGACCACATCATCAATTACAAGGAACAGAACTTCGTCGATGAGGTGAAGAAGCTGGCGCCTGGCGGCCTGCCGGTGGTCTACGACGGTGTGGGCAAGGACACCTGGGAAGGCTCGCTCAACTGCCTGCAGCCGCGCGGCCTGATGGTCAGCTTCGGCAACGCCTCTGGCGCGGTGCCGCCGGTCAATCTCGGCATCCTCTCGACCAAGGGCTCGCTCTACGTCACCCGCCCGACTCTCGCTACGCATGTCGCCAAGCGCGAGGATCTGGTGCGCGGCAGCAACGAGCTTTTCGAGGTGGTCAGCAAGGGCATCGTCAAGATCGAGGTCAACCAGACCTATCCCCTCAAGGACGCGGCGCAGGCGCATCGCGACCTCGAGAGCCGCAAGACCACGGGCTCGACGGTCTTCACCGTCTGAGTTCCGGCAGCGACTGGCGCCGCGGCACCGCCCAAAGCAGGGCGGTCGCCGCGGGCGGTCTTCCCTCGGCCATGCCGTATGTCTGATCCGTCGATCCTCGCTCTGGGCGAGCCGCTGTTCGAGTTCAACCGCCGGGCCGGCGAGGAAGGCCTGTGGCTCGAGGGCCATGGCGGTGACACCTCAAACGCGGCCATCGCGGCGGCGCGACAGGGGGCGAATGTCGGCTACATAACGGCCCTGGGCGGTGACATGTTCGGGCGCTCGTTCCTCGAACTGTGGCAGCGCGAAGGTGTCAATACCAGCCGCGTAAAGATCGACGCGCAGGCGCCGACCGGTCTCTATTTCGTGACCCATGGTCCCACGGGCCATGAATTCACCTATCGGCGCACCGGGTCAGCCGCCAGCCGCCTGGCGCCGACTGACATCCCCGAAACCGTGCTTGGCTCGGCGAGAGTGCTCCACGTCTCGGGCATCAGCCAGGCGGTGATGGGCCCCGCCGTCGAGCGCACTCTGGCGCTGGCCTGCCGCCAGCGTGTTCTGATTTCCTACGACACCAACCTGCGGCTGAAACTCTGGCCCCTCGAGCAAGCCCGTGCCGCGATCCATGCCGGCGTTTCCCAAGCCGACATCGTGTTCACCAGCATCGAGGAGGCCGAGACCCTGACCGGCCGCAGCGATCCGACCCTGATCGCCGATTTCTACCTGGGCCTGGGACCGCGGGTAATCCTGGTCAAACTCGGCGCCAACGGTGTCTTCGTCGTGGCGGACGGCAGGGCCGAGCATATCGCGGGGCGCAAGGTCGCCGCGGTGGATGCCACGGGGGCCGGTGACACTTTTGCCGGTGCCTTTCTAGCCGAGCACGCCGCGGGACGTTCTGCCTTCGAGGCGGCGACTTACGCCAACGCCGCCGCCGCGTTGTCGACCACCGGTTATGGCGCCGTGACGCCCATTCCCCGGAGATCCGAGGTAGAAAGGCTACTTGGCAGATAAATCGCCCCGGTTTGCCCTTTGTCACGCCGCCCATTGGCTGCGGCCCGCTTTCGCCGTACCTTGGGCTCATATCAAGGGAACCGGCCCATGCCCAGCCAGACAACCGCCATCGCCGCCCCCGCCGTTGTCGGCCAGCTTGAACGCGTCGCCTGCGCCTTGGCGCGGTGTGAAAGCGCGCAAGGCCTCAACCCGGCGCAATGGGCTGCGCTGCGCTATATCGCGCAGTCTGCAGCAGGTGGCGAGACCCCGACGATCAGCGGTTTCGCCCGGCTTCGTCTGACCACACCGAGCAGTGCCTCGCAGACGGTCTCGTCCCTGGTCCGGCTGGGCCTGGTGACGCGGGCTTCGGCGCCTGACAAGCGCCAGAGACCCCTGGCGCTTACCCCCCAGGGGGAAGTCCTGCTCAAGCGCGACCCGCTCCGCCACCTCGCCGGCCTTGTCGCCGGTATCTCCTCGGAATCATTGGTAGAATTCAGCGGCGTCCTGGAGCTGATGCTGCGCGCGCTAACGCTCTAGCAGTTTA
>VGEI01000173.1 GCA_016869415.1 Alphaproteobacteria bacterium | reverse complement strand
CGCTTGGCAAATCGAAGGAGAGTTCTCTATCGTCGGCCATGGCGGGCGTGGCGCCTCCCTGCTCTCGTGAAGGACCGGCTTAGACAACCAAATCCTAAACGAAATCAGTGAGTTATGCTACACCCGCCGCATCGAGACAGCCCGCGTCACGAATAATCCGGGATAGATGTCAAAGTAGAGGCTGCCACGGTATTCGCCGCCGGCACAGACGAGACGATACCAGTCGACCACGCAGACACCGCCAACCCCAAGAGGCATTGCGTGACAAGGGGGAGCAGTACATCTGCCAGGGACGGAGCCACGACGCCTGCCGTGTAGGGGGTGACCCTTGGAGCAGGATAAAAGGCAAGGCAATAGAAGGATGACGGACTTGACAGTGGCCGGCCATGATGTCGATTTTCACGAACCGGATCTGCCGATCACACGCTTGAACGTGCGTCTGATGGCACCGGACGGGACGCGACCGCCGGATGCACCGGACTGGATTTGGGCGCTCGACCACCCCTACCTGCACGGCGTATTCGCGCCGACCAGCCGCGAGTATGACGCGGAAGATCTTGAGTTCGAGGGCGAACTACCCGCTGATCTCTTCGGCGCTTATGTGATGAACGGGCCGTCGCAGCGGTTCACGCCAATCAACCGCTATCACTACTACGATGGCGACGCGATGCTGCGTGCGATCTACTTCCGGAATGGGCGTGCGTCGTTCCGCCAACGCTGGGCCAAGAACGAAGCCTTCGTCATCGAAGACATCGCCAGGATGAACATATGGCCCGGGCTTGCGGGGCCTTACAACTTCAAGCTTCTGGGCTCGCCGATCAAGGATACGTCGAACACGGATCTCGTCTATTACCAGGGCAAGCTGCTGTCGCTGTTCTACATGGCAGGCACGCCATACGACATCGATCCGCTCACACTCGAGACGCGAGGCAAGGAGACCTTCGGCGGCAAGCTGACCTACAATCTCTCCGCCTACTCGAAAGTCGATCCGTCGACGGGCGAGCTGTTCTTCTTCAGCTATGGCGATACGCCGCCGTACATGCGCTATGGCGTGGCGAGCCAGACGGGCGAACTGCTGCACGACATCGCCATCGACATTCCCGGGCCGCGCTCGCCGCATGACATGGGTCTGACGACGAACTACATTATCCTGCACGTTCTGCCGCTGTTTAACGATGCGGAACTACTCAAGAAGTCCAAACACCGCATTTTGAAGTTCCATCGCGATGTGCCGGCGCGCTTCGGCATTTTGCCGCGATATGGCACGCCCAATCAGATCAAGTGGTTTGAGGCGGAGCCTTGCTACATCCTGCATGTCATCAATGCTTGGGAAGATGACGACTGGGTGCATCAGATCTGCTGCCGTCAGGCCAATCCGGATCCCAAGCGCGATCCCGCCGACGGTCCGCTGTCGTCGATGATGGCATACCGCCGCCGCGTGCACGAGTTGCACAAGTGGTCGTTCAATATGGCGACGGGCGAGGTGCGCGAACAGCAACTTGACGACCTCAATACCGAGTTTCCACGCGTCAATCCGCTGCGCATGGGCAAGCCGTCGAAGCTGGCGTTCAATCAATATCTGCCGCTGCCGAAAGGTGATGGCTCGGTGTCGGGGCGTTGCCAGACGTTCGATGCGTTGATCCGCTATGATACCGACGCCGGCGCCCATCAACGCTACAACTACGGCGAAGGCGTGTTCGGCAACGAGGCGCCAGTCGCACCGATGCGCGGCGCGACAGCTGCCAACGCCGAAGACGCTGCCTACGCCGTGACGTTCGTCACCGACACCAACACGTAGAAGTCGTCGTGCGTCGTGTTCGATGCCAGGGACTTTTCGCGCGGGCCGATCGCACGCGTGAAGATTCCGCATCGAATTTCCGCAGGTTTCCATACCACCTGGATTCCGGGGGAAGAAATCTATGGTCGGGCCTGACATCAGATGACTGACCCCGCGCCGATAGCGCCGTTGATCGTCAATGTTAGTGCCATCAGCTCGATCTATGCGCTCGTCGCTCGTGGCCTGGTGATGACGAGGCGAAGGCCACAGCGATGCCCGGCGCGGCGCTCACCGTCATTGAAGAGGCTTGCCACATGAGCGTTTTGGAGAGGCCGGTAGCTGTCCAGGCGGTGCAGTCCTCCTGGCTCGCGTGCGCCGTCGACGACACGAGGCAGTCATGAGCAAGCAGCTCCCCTTCCGCCTGCGCCTGCCCGTCTTTGCGGCGCCGATGTTCCTGGTGTCGGGGCCGGATCTGGTGGTGGCGGCCTGTGAGGCCGGCATTGTCGGCGCTTTTCCAACCACCAATGCACGGCCCATAGAAGTGCTCGATCAATGGTTTGCGGAGATCACCTCGCGGCTCGATGCGGCGCGACGTAAGAACCCCGATGCGCTAATTGCACCCTGGTGTGCGAATCTGATCACGCACTCGTCGAACACGCGCCTGCCGCAGGACCTGGCGCTGATCGCGAAGTACAGGCCGCCCGTCGTGGTCACCGCACTCGGCTCGCCCAAGCCCGTCATCGATGTCGTGCGCGCTTACGGCGGAATTGTCATCGCCGACGTGGTGAACCTAGCGCTCTCAAAGAAAGCCATCGCCGCTGGCGCGGACGGCATCGCCTGCATCGCGGCGGGCGCCGGCGGGCATACTGGGCACATCGCCCCGTTCGCGTTCATCTCGGCGGTGCGCGAGTTCTACGACGGCCTCGTCGTCATCGGCGGCGGCATCTCGGACGGAGCGGGCATCGCCGGTGCCATCGCCGCCGGCGCCGATCTCGTCTACATGGGCACCAGTTTCATCGCGGCGGCGGAGAGCATGGCAGTTCCAGACTATAAGCAAATGGTGGTCGATGCCGACATCGATACACTCGTCGTGACCGACGCCATCACCGGCACACCCGCGAGCTGGCTGAAACCGTCGCTGATCGCCAACGGCCACGACCCCTGCAGTCTGCCCGAGGCGCCCAGCCGTCTGTATGGCGACGAAAACAACGCGAAGCGCTGGCGCGACTACTGGGCCGCGGGGCAGGGTGTCGGCGCAATCAAGAGCATCGAGCCGACGGCCGACATCGTTGCGCGCCTGGAACAGGGTTATCATCGTGCGATCGCGCGCGTCGTCAAACGGGAGAACAACGCATGACACGCCCCATCTACATTCTCGGCGGTCACCAGTCGGATTTCGCCAAGGTCTGGTCCCGCCACGGCCAGGACATCTCGGACATGATCCGCGAGTCGACGCTCTCTGCCTTGCAGGATGCGCGCCTCGATCCCGCTGCGATCCAGTCGATCCACGTCGGCAACGCGTTCGGAGAGTTGCAGCGTCAGCAAGCGCATCTCGGCGCCATGGTCGCGCAGGTGGTGCCGGAGTTGTGGGGCGTACCCGCGATGCGCCACGAAGGCGCCTGCGCATCGTCATCGCTCGCCGTCCTCGCAGCGATGGCCGAGATCGAGGCCGGGCGCTACGAAACGGCTCTAATCGTCGGCGCGGAAGAGTTCAAGAACGTAGCCGGGGACACGGCATCGCAGAACCAGAATTCCGCCGCGTGGCAGGGGCGCGAGGACATCGCCTGTACCTTCATGTGGCCAGCCGCGTTTGGTCTGCTCGCAGCCGAGTACGAGCGCCGCCACGGCCTCGACCGGCGTCATCTGAACCGCATCTCGGAGATCAACTACACCAACGCCAAACGCAATCCGCTGGCGCAGACGCGTAAGTGGGCCTTCGACGCGAAGAGTTTCACGGACGACGACGAGAAGAACCCGGTGATCGAGCCGGGCACGCGCCGCAACGACTGCGGCCAGATCACGGACGGCGCCGCCGCGCTGGTGCTGGCGTCAGAAAGCTTCGCTGCGGCGCACGCGAAGCGCATCGGCGTGACGCTGGCCGAGATTCCTCGCATCACCGGCTGGGGGCATCGCAACGCCGGGCTCAGGCTCAAGGACAAGATCGTGCGCAGCCAGGGTGACGCGTTGATTTTCCCGCACGTGCGCCAGACCGTGGACGACGCGATGCGCCGCGCCGGGCTGAAAGGCGTCTGCAATCTCGATGTCATCGAGACACACGACTGCTTCTCGGTCACCGAATACATGGCCATCGATCATTTCGGCATTACTAAGCCGGGGGAGAGCTGGCGCGCGGTCGAGGACGGCACCATCGCGCCCGGCGGCAGACTGCCCATCAATCCCAGCGGCGGCCTGATCGGCTGCGGCCATCCTGTCGGTGCCACGGGCGCGCGCATGCTGCTCGACAGTGCCAAGCAGGTCACGGGCGCGGCGGGAGAGACGCAGGTCGACGGCGCGCGCACAGCGGCGACGCTCAACATCGGCGGCTCCTGCGCGACCGTTTGCAGTTTCGTTGTGACCGCCGGCTGATCGAACTTCGCCCTGCGAGGCGTCTTAGTCAGCGAACAGTGTCGAGGTGAGCACCTGCGGCCCGCGCAACGCGTCTGACGCCGGCGCATAAGCGTGTCCGAGGCCTTAGCCAGCCGGCATCGGTGACAATGGCTGCTTGTTCCGCCAGTGCACCTCAAGCTCCCGTTCTCGACCACGGAAAGAACGTCGGAACACGCTCGGCATAGGCCGCATAACCCGGCTTTGTTTTGGTGAGATAGCGATCTTGCATCGGCGTCGCCGAGCCTTTGGCCATGAACCAAGTGACGTAGAGGGGCGCAGCGACGCTTGCCCATCCCCAGGGATTAACGAGCGACAGTATCCTGAAGCTCCACCACATCACAGCTTCGCCGAAATAGTTAGGATGGCGAGTGACACTCCACAAGCCCGTCGTGAGGACCTCAGCTCGATCACGGCGCATGCGCTTGAAGCGTTCCAGTTGCCAGTCGCCGCCGGCCTGGAAGACGAACCCGACGATGAACACCGTTCCGGCGAGGAGGTGCTGCCACCCAAATCCCCTTGGTGATGCGTGAAGGGCCAATGCAATGGGCAGGCACCAAAGCCAAACGAGCACGCCTCGCAGCGCGAAGACCTGGAAATAGCTCCACCACCACCATAGGGCGCCGAAGCGACGTCGCCAGCCGGCATAGCGCGCATCTTCGCCGTGCCCGAGGTTGCGCCACGCAATGTGGACGGAAAGACGCAGACTCCAGAGCGCAACGATTCCGAGCAGGACCAGTTCATGCGGCGACCACGTGTTCCGCTTGCTGAGCAGGATCGCGAGCGGCAGAAGCGCCGTCAGCGGATAGACGATGTCCATGATGCTCGAATCGCGCATCATCAGGCTGATGCACCACGTCAGCGTCATGAATGCGAGGACGATCAGGCCGAAACGGGCGTAGATGTCGAGGAAGCGGCCGAGAGCGCCATTCGGATCTACCATGGCCCAAGTCACTGCGATCAGCAGCACAAGACCAGGAAACAGGAAATCTCGTACAGCGCCGGTCTTCAGGTCGGCTCGCCTTCGGAAGGCGAACAGCGCACCGACCCACAGGGCCCACAAGAGACACAGGGCTGTCAGGAGAGCGCCCAGAAGAGGGCCCGGCAGAAGTAGTGCTTGCACGTTCGGTTTCCTTGACCGGCCCGCGCGGACACACGCGTTTGCCTCAGCGGCCCTTCATCTGGCTCGCCTTGACCCACGTCGCGTGGAACCCGGCCGGCACCCGTGTCGGGATCGTGATCCGGCAACGCGGTCCGCGCCCGATCTCGCGGGCGTCGAAGACATGCAACTCGGAGCGATCCTTCGGCTGATTGTAGGCGAACGCAACGACATAACCGTCGTCCTCGGACCTTCTGCTGTCGGAGGGGGCGAACCAGGGTTCCGAATAGTAGACCCCGTGGCCTTCACTGAAGGCGGTGAAGGCGCCCGTATGCATGTCATGCTTCACGATGCCAGAAAAGCGCGGCACCGGATCTTCCACCATGGTGACGCAATAGCTGTATCGCGTCCGTTTGCCATTGAGCGCTGTCGGCGATGTCGGAAACTCGAGATTCATTGCGCGTTCGATCGGGCCTTCCGTCGTCCTGCCCGTCTTCAGGTCGAAACGCCATTTGTAGAGCTTGGCGTCCATGGCGAGGTTGGCGATCGCCTTGGCAACCTTGTCCTTGTCGGTCGACATACCGTAGCGACACCCGACCATGACGACGGCGTCGTCCTCGTCCCAGCAATTGACGACATGATACATGAAGCAGGGCTCTGCCTCGAACCAACGGATGCTGTCGGCGTCGCCATAACGTGGCACCACGGCGAAGCGGGACGGAAGATCCGGATTGAAGACGATTTTGTGTCGTCCCGTACGCCAGGCGTCCATGTCCTGATACAGTGGCAGGTCGTGCAGGATGGAGTGCTTCTTGGTGATGCCCATGTCGTGGGGCAAACGCGGACCGGGCAGTACGATCGGTGTCGAGTGCTTCATCTTGCCGTCAGGCCCGACCACGCCATAGGTCATGTACGGGTATTCGGCTTCATAGTCGAAGAACAGCAACTCGTCGGTATCCTCGTCGACCTTGGCATGCGCTGAAACCTTTAGGTTGGCGCGGACGGAGAAATCGGTCTTGCCGATCGTGTCGAGCGTCAACGGATCGAACTCATAAGGATCGCCGGCCAGATACCAGAGCGCGATCCCCTTGCCGCCCTGAAACACGATGTCGGTGTTTGCGCTGTCCTTGAGTGGCCGCTTTTTGTTGTCTTTGTTGCTCTCGAACACGGAATAGTACTTGGCGACCTGCGCCGCGCGTTCGTTTTCGAAGGCATCGGTCCTGATCCACCTGTTGCGATAGGTGACCTTGCCGCGATCGAAATGCGCGGCGTGAAGCATGCCGTCACCGTCGAACCAATGATACGCCTTGAGCGGCTTCACCTGCTGGTTCGGGCCGTTGCGAAGATAGACGCCGTTGAGGTCCCGCGGCACCTCGCCCTCCACAGGCAGATCCGACAACACCTTTTCTTCGAAGATCGGAGCGTGGGCTTTCTCGAGGAACGGCGAGATACCGTCCCCGAACGGCGCGTCAGGATCGGAGGGGCGAAATCTCGTAATGCCATGGCCGCCGTGGGCTTGCATCGGATTGTCCATCTGGCGGCCTCTCCTGACCAATCATGCACCGTCGTCCACGGTGACCTCACTCGAAACTCGGTGGGTCAAACACTGCCTGGATTCACCTGCCGATCCAGCCCGCACTTGGTCTCGATTTGAAAGAGCAGATTCAACTCGCCAGCGCATAGGGATTTAGGAGCCAGCGAGGGAGTCGAAAACCTCTTGCGGTGAACGGAAGCCGAGAGATTTCCGAGGTCTTGCGTTGAGCAAACGTTCGACCATGGCCACCTCGGCATTGGAGATCGTAGAGAAGTCTGTACCCTTTGGGAAGAAGTCGCGAATGAGGCCGTTGGTATTTTCATTTACGCCGCGCTCCCACGCATGGTACGGCGTTGCGAAGAAGATCTC
>VGEI01000172.1 GCA_016869415.1 Alphaproteobacteria bacterium | reverse complement strand
GAAATCGGGGCGGGACCATACAGGCCCGGCCGCCTGGGATCAAGCCTGCCGGGAAATAAGTTAACGGGCCTTGGCCGTCAGTGTGACAGCGTCAAGAGCCCGGGCGTAGAGCATCTTGTCGGCGAGCAGGCCGCGGGCAACCTCCATGTCTGCGTCCCGTTCCTTCGATTCCGGGGCGCAGATCGTGCGCAAGTGCTTCATGCGGGCCATGTCGCTGTGATCGGCGCTGCGCCACTCGACCATGGTCGAGGCCGGCGTGAGCCGGCCGTCGCGCACCCCGTCCAGCAGGGACTGGGCAGAACCGTTGCCGCTTGTGCAGATCGCCGGCATGACGCCGAGATCGGCGATCGGGTAGCCCGAGGGAGCGTGGAAACGAGCCCAGGTGAGGATCAGTTCGCCTTCGTTGGGCATGGGGATGACGGTTTGTACCGTGCCCTTGCCGAAGGTCGTGGTGCCCACGACGACCGCGCGGCCGTGGTCCTGAAGAGCGGCGGCGACGATCTCGGAGGCTGAGGCGGAGGAACCATTGACCAGCACGACCAGGGGTAGATTCTCGCCAAGGTCCCCCCTGCTGGCGAAGCTGGTCTGGCCGCTGGAACGGTGGCGGCCGCGGGTCGCCACGATCTGCCCTCCGGCAAGGAAGATGTCGGCGACCGAAATCGCCTGGTCGAGCAGCCCGCCCAGGTTGCCGCGGAGGTCGAGCACGACGCCCTGCAGGTCGGGCCCAATCTCGCGCGTGGCGCGGCGGATGTTCTCGCTAAGTGAATCCGTAGTGCGCTGATTGAACGAGAGCACGCGCAGCACGGCGGTGTTGCCGTCGCGGCGGTAGGTGACTGAGGGGGGCACGATCAGCGCCCGGGTTAAGGCGATCTCCAGCGGATTCGTGTCACCAGGACGGTTGACGATGAGATTCACCCGGGCGCCGATCGCGCCGCGCAGGCGCCGCACGATATCGCGCACCTCGAGGCCGGTGGTCGGTTGGCCGTCGATGTTGACGATGATGTCGTCGACCTTGAGGCCGCCACGCGCAGCTGGCGTCTCCTCGAGAACGTTGGCCACACGGACCGCGCCCTCCTTGGTGTCGAGCGTGATGCCGATCCCTCCGAACCCGTCACGTGCGGCGCGCGTCTCCCGTGCCGCTTCGCGCCCGGAGTAGCGGGAGTAGGTGTCGAGTTGCTTGATCACACCCTCGACGACGCTCTGGTAAATCGCCTCGGTCTCGGCCTCGCGGAGCTTGGCCGAATGCTCGCGACCCCGCTCGACTACGGCGACGGTCAGCTGTGACCAGAGGGCGGCCTCGTTGCGGCTCGGGGCGGCAAAGGTACCGACGGTCTGGCCGTCGTAGAACAGCTCGATCTCCGCTTCACGCCGGCTGAGCGTAAGGGCCGGGTCCAACTTGCGCAGATTGCCTATACCGGTGAAGGCAATTTCGGGAAGAGTGATCGGCTGGACATACTTCTCGGCAACCTGATCATAGGTCGTGGTGAAGAAGCGCGCAGCGGCTGCGGGCAGGGCGTAAGGGGTGTCGGAGCGGCTGTACTCGCGGGGGCCGGCACAGGCCGCGACGAGAAGTATCAGGCTGGCGGCAGGCAGGGCCCACCGGGCACGGCTGGTGTGCAGCAAGGTGTTCATCCGCGAGTGCAGTCTGTCCAACAGGTGCCAGCGGCCACGCCTTGGAGGCTTAGGAGGGCCACCAGAGGCCACACGATGAAGAGGAGCATCGGGATGGGCAGGGATGCGAACAGGTCGGCGAGAGACATGGCCGCGAGAAGGAGCCCCACGATGAGGACCGCAACGGACAGCGGGGCGTCACCCGGATGGAATCCGCCCAACTCAAGCCCAAAGGGTAACGAGAATCGGTTAATTTTTAAATAATTGCTATCTGCTGCGGTGTGAATGCCATGGCTTGGCAGAGCGTGACACGGCCTTGTCATGCCGTCTTGTCGCTTAACCCGCTGGTGAAATCCAGTAGGCCAAGCTAGCCGGCGCCGCCAGGCTTAGCGGCGACGGCGGCCCCGCTGCATCCGCTCACGATGACCTTTCGCGGCCCGCTCACGATCGCGCAACGGCCGCCCCGCTCGCATACCGCCGCCGAGCAGCTCGAAAGTAAGCCCTCCGGTAAGCGGTGCCGCGTCTACCAGGCGAACCGCGACAGAATCGCCGAGCGTGAAGCTCCGCCGTGTGCGCTGGCCAACCAGGCGGTGGCGCACGGCATCGTGCTGGTAATAGTCGCCGCCCAGGCTGCGGATCGGGATGAGCCCGTCGGCGCCGAGATTGTCGATGGCCACGAACAGGCCGAACTTGGTCACGCCGGAGACGCGGCCGCTGAACTCAGCCCCGATCTTGTCGGCCATCCACGCCGCCACGTAGCGGGCCAATGCATCGCGTTCCGCGGCGGCGGCGCGCCGCTCGGTCATCGAGATGTGATCGCCGACGGCATGGAAGTCGACAGTCTTGCCGCCGTCGAGCAGGCCACCTTCGCCGAAGGCGAAACCGTGGATCAGCGCGCGGTGCACCAGCAGGTCGGAGTAGCGGCGGATCGGTGAGGTGAAGTGGGCGTAGCGCTGCAGGGCCAGCCCGAAATGGCCGCGATTGTCGGGGCTATAGACCGCCTGGGCCTGGCTGCGCAGCACCAGATCGTTGACCAGATGGCGATAGGGCGTGTTGGCCGCCCAGTCGAGGATGCGGGTGAAATGCTTCGGCTGCATGACCTGACCCTTGGTCAGGCGGTAGCCGAGCCCGTCGAGCACCTCGCGCAGGCTTTCCAGCCTGGCCGGGTCGGGATCCTCGTGCACCCGGTACATGCAGGGTAGCCGCCGCTCCTCCAGGCTCTCCGCGGCGCAGACATTGGCCAGGATCATGAACTCTTCGATCAGCCGGTGGCTGTCGTAGCGCGGCCGGACGGTGACGCGCTCGATGCGCCCCTGGCTGTCGAGCACCACCTTGCGCTCCTCCAGATCGAGGTCGAGCGTGCCGCGCTTGCGGCGGGCGTTGGCCAGCGCGCGGTAGGCCGCATAGAGCGGCTCGATCGTGGTCTTCTGCAGGGCGGGCGGTGCACCATGGCTACGGCCGTCGGCGCTGTTCTGCGCCTGGTCATAGGTCAGGCGCGCCGTCGAGTGGATCATGGCACGCGTAAAGCGATGACGGCGCTTGCGGCCGTGGGCGTCGATCCACATGTGGACGGCCAGCGTCGGGCGATCCTCGTTGGGACGAAGAGAGCAGAGATCGTTGGACAGCCGCTCCGGCAGCATGGGCACGACCCGGTCCGGGAAATAGACCGAGTTGCCCCTGTCGGCGGAGGCGCGATCCAGCGCATCGCCGGGTCGCACGTACCAGGCAACGTCGGCGATGGCGACGATCAGGTGGAAGCCACCGGGGTTGGCGGCATCGGTGTCGGGCTCGGCGAACACGGCGTCGTCGAAATCGCGAGCATCCTCGCCGTCGATGGTGACCAGCGGCAGCGACCGCAGATCCTCGCGTTCGCCCATCGGCGCCGGCCTGGCGCGCTCGGCCTGGGTCAGCGCGTCGGAGGGGAACTCGGTCGGAATCTCATGGGCGTGGATGGCGACGAGGCTGGCGGCGCGCGGCGCGTTGATCGAACCCAGCACTTCGATGATTTTCGCCGTCGGCAGGCCGAGCCGGCGTTGCGGCAGAACTTCCGCCAGCACCAGCTCGCCCGATTTAGCGCCGCCTTGCTGGCCGGGCCCGACAATGAACTCGGTGCGCACCTTGCGGCTGGTGGGTTGCAGGCGATCGCCGTCCGGGGCGGGCCGGTAGACGGCCAGCACGCGTTCGGGCGCCCGCTCCATGCGGCGCAGGACATGAGCGGCGAAGCGACCGCGGCGCTTTCCCTCGACGCGCACTAGGGCGCGCTCGCCGATGCCGAGCGGCGTCTCGCCGCGCAGATGGAGGATCGGTCGGCCGAACTCGGGATCGACCGGGTGGGCCAGCGCCTCGCCTTCCTCGGCGTCAACGTCGAAGACCTCGACGATCAGCGTCGATGGCAGGCGGTGCGGGAGCTTGTCGCCGCGGCTGCCGCGCTGCTTGTGCGGTTTGATCTCGCGCAGCAGATCTTTGAGGGCAGCCTTGTCGGAGGGCTTGAGGCCGAAGGCGCGCATCAGGTCTCGTCGGCTGGAGACGTCTGGGTTTTCGCGGATATAGACGAGCAGATCGTCGCGCGAAGGAAGTCCGGGCTTGTGCCCGGGTTTCTTGGTCAAGAAAGAACCTTTCGTATTTCGAAGAGTATAGAAGATGAGTGGTCGTTAGGCACCGGCAGGCGGCGAGGGACGCGCGCCAGTGATGGATCGTGGCAGCAGAGGATCAGATCAAGGAAGTGCCAGCGCCGCGATGAGATGAACGTCAGTCGGCGTCCGCGGTTGCCGCAGCCTTTTTGCCGCCCCGGCGCTTCTTCTTGCCGCCGCCTTCGGCCATCTTGGCGTTGCGCGCGTCGATCCACTCGATGGCTTCCTCGAGCGTCACGCCGTCGATCTCGCGGCCCTTGGGCAGGTTGGCGTAGGTCGAGCCGTGCTTCACGTAAGGCCCGTACCGGCCCACGGCAGCGGTGATCTTCTTGCCGTCGGCGGGATGCGCGCCAAGCTCCTTGCCGGGATTGGCGGGAGGTGCATTGCGCCGGCCGCGGTTGGGCTGGGCCAGTATGTCGACCGCGCGATTGAGGCCGACGGTGAGCAGATCCTGCGTGTTCTCCAGCGACTTGTACTTGCCGGCGTGCTTGAGATAGGGCCCAAAGCGGCCGAGCCCGGCGAGAATGATCTCGCCCGTCTCGGGATGCGGACCGATCTCGCGGGGCAGGGCGAGCAGCTTGAGCGCCAGGTCGAGGTCGACGGCATCCGGGGCCACGTCGCGCGGCAGCGAGACGCGCTTGGGCTTCATGCCCTCCGCACCCTCGCCGAGCTGCATGTAGAGACCGAACGGGCCTTTGCGCAAGGACACCATCTCGCCCGAGGCCGGATCGACGCCGAGGGTCTTGGTCTGGTTGAGCTGGGCTGCGGGATCGTTGGCGTTGGCCACGCCGAGTGCGCGGGTGTAGCGGCACTCGGGATAGCGCGAGCAGCCGATGAAGGCGCCGGTGTTGCGGCTGAACTTGATGCCCAGCTGACCCTCGCCGCAGGTCGGGCACTTGCGCGTGTCCTTGCCGGTCGGGTCGGGCGGGAAGAAATGTGGGGCCACACGCTCGTTCACCGCGTCGATGACGTCGCGGATCGAGCCCAGGCCGTCGATCAGGATCTTCACCGCTTCCTTGACCGGCGGCAGCTTCCTGTCGTTCTCGGCGCGGCTGAAGGCCTGCCAGAACTCACGCAGGACCGCCTTCCAGTTGACCCGGCCGCCGGAGATCTCGTCGAGCTGGTCCTCCAGCTTGGCGGTGAAATCGTACTCGACATAGCGGTGGAAGAAGGCTTCGAGGAAGGTCACGACCAGGCGGCCGCGGTCCTCCGGCGTGAAGCGGCGCTTCTCCAGCCGGACATAACCGCGGTCCTGCAGCACCTCGATGATGCTGGCATAGGTCGAGGGGCGGCCGATGCCGAGCTCCTCCAGCCGCTTGACCAGGCTCGCTTCGGAGTAGCGCGGCGGCGGCTGGGTGAAATGCTGCTCCGGCTTCACGGATTGGCGGGCGGTGGTATCGCCCTCCTTCATCGGCGGCAGCAGGCGCGTGTCCTCGTCGTCGTCCGACGGGTCGTCGCGGTCTTCCTTGTAGAGCGCGAGGAATCCATCGAAGACGATGGTCGAGCCGGTGGCCCGCATCGTTGTCTTGCCGTTCGTGGAGGTGAGGTCGATGGCGGTCTGGTCGAGCTGGGCGCTCTCCATCTCGCTGGCCACCGTGCGCCGCCAGATCAGCTCGTAGAGCTTGCGCTGGTCGGCGTCGAGCTTGCTGGCGACCTCCGCCGGGCGTCGTAAGAGGTCGGTGGGACGGATGGCCTCGTGCGCCTCCTGGGCGTTCTTGGCCTGGGTCTTCCACACGCGCGGCTGCTCCGGCAGATAGTCGCGCCCGTACTGCTCGGTGATCAGGGCACGGGCGGCGCGGATCGCCTCCTGCGACAGCGTCACGCTGTCAGTGCGCATATAGGTGATGAGGCCGACCGTCTCGCCGCCGATGTCTACGCCTTCGTAGAGCTGCTGGGCGAGGCGCATGGTGCGCGCCGCGCCGAAGCCGAGCTTGCGCGAGGCCTCTTGCTGCAGGGTCGAGGTGGTGAAGGGCGGCATTGGATTGCGGCGCGTGCGCTTCTTCTCGATCGAGGCGACCTTGAACGGGTCCCCGGAATTGATCGCCGCGACGGCGCGATCTGCAGCCGCCTGGTCGCCGAGGTCGAACTTGTCGAGCTTGGCACCGTCGAGATGCGTCAGGCGGGCGGTGAAGGCCTGGCCAGACGGCGTGGCGAACTCGCCGTCGACGGTCCAGTACTCACGCGCCTTGAAGAGCTCGATCTCGTTTTCGCGCTCGCAGATGATGCGCAGGGCGACCGACTGGACGCGGCCGGCCGAGCGGCTGCCGGGCATGCGGCGCCAGAGGACGGGAGAAAGAGTGAAACCGACGAGGAAATCGAGCGCCCGGCGGGCGAGATAGGCCTCGACCAGGTCTGAGTCGATGTCGCGCGGGTGCTTCATCGCCTCAAGGATGGCGTTCTTGGTGATCTCGTTGAACACCACGCGCTTGACCTCGATGGAGCCGATCTTCTTGGCTTCCTTGAGAACCTCGCGAAGGTGCCAGGAAATGGCCTCGCCCTCGCGGTCCGGGTCGGTGGCCAGATAGAGCCGCTTGGCCCCCTTGAGCGCCTTGCTGATCTCGCCCAGTGGCCGCGTGGCGCGGTCGCCGACCTCCCAATGCATGGCGAAATCCTGATCAGGTTCGACCGCCGCATCCTTCTCGATTAGGTCGCGGACATGGCCGAAGCTCGCCAGAACCTTGTAGTCCGAGCCCAAGTACTTGTTGATCGTCTTGGCCTTGGCCGGCGATTCAACGATGACAAGGTTTGCAGTCATAGACTTAGGTTAACAATCAATGGTTAAAAACAGATTTACCGTCTAATATATTGTTTATATTAAAGAAACCATATTTCCGGGGTGTCGGGTCAGTCGTCCCGCCAGCTCCAGCTCCAGGAGGGCCATGTGGACAACTGACGGGGGTACATGGCACTGGCGGATGATTTCGTCAACCGGGGTGGGTGCTGGGCCGAGCTTCTCGAGTATCTGTTTTGAGGCAGATTCAACATCCGAATCAGTAGGTTGAGATGCCGGTTGAGAAATCGTGAGCGGGGGCGCGGCGGCTGGCGCTGCGAGGGCTTGAATGATGTCCCCGGCACTTTCGGTCAGGGTCGCCCCTTGCCGGAGCAGGTCATTGGAGCCGCGGGCCCGGGGGTCCAGGGGCGAGCCCGGCACGGCAAAGACGTCACGGCCGTATTCTCCGGCCAGCCGGGCGGTGATCAGCGACCCGGACTTCACGGCGGCTTCGAC
>VGEI01000171.1 GCA_016869415.1 Alphaproteobacteria bacterium | reverse complement strand
TCATCTCTTCGACCCAAAGACCGAGGCCGCCATCCGCGGCCCGGGCTGGTAGCATCGCTCACATAGCAAGAGACCCTAGAGGAGGCCCGCCATGACCCTGTTCCGACTTGCCGCCGCGGCCGCGCTCGCGTTGCCGCTGCTCGCGTCCGCTGCCGAAGCGCAGCAGACGACCCTGCGCGTGTTCACCGGCGGCCAGCAACGCCCCGACGTGATGCGCAAGATCCTCGACCTCTATCAGCAGCGTAATCCCAACGTGAAAGCCGAGGTCGAGGTCGGCGGCGCCACCTCCGACGTGCAGCAGCAATATCTGAACACCGTGCTCTCGGCGCGGGATTCGGTCCTCGACATCATCCTGATCGACGTCATTCGCCCGGCGCAGTGGGCCGCCCAGCAATGGGCCGAGCCGCTCGACACCTATCTCGGCGCCGAGCGCAATGCCGTCATGGCCCGCTACCTGCCCGCCTACCGCGACGCCAACATCATCGACGGTAAGGTCATTGCCCTGCCGTACTTCGCCGACGCGCAGTTCCTCTATTTCCGCAAGGATCTGCTGGAGAAGCACAAGCTGCAGCCGCCCAAGAACTGGGAGGAGCTGATCACCACCGCCCAGACGGTCCTGAAAGGCGAAGGCAACGCCAATCTGCGGGGCTTCGAGACAGCGGGGGCGCCGATCGAAGGCACGGTCTGCACCTTCCTGGTGCCGATGTGGGGAGCCGGCGGCAACCTGACCGACGGTCAGGGTCGCCTGCAGCTCGACGCCGCCGCGGCCAAGAAGCCCTTCGAGCTGTGGACGCAGATGAAACAGGCCAATGTCCTGCCGCCCAACATCGCCGAGGTCGTCACCGACCGCATGCGGCTCAACTTCCAGGCCGGCAACCTGCTCTTCGCCATGCAGTGGGGCTATGCCTGGAACCGCTTCCAGAACGACGCCGACACCCAGGTCAAGGACAAGGTCGCCGTCGTGCCGCTGCCCAGCTTCGCCGGCGGCCAGCCCGCGACCTGCATCGGCGGCTGGCAGGTCGCGGTCAGCGCCTTCGGCAAGAACAAGGCGGAGGCGGTGAAACTGGCCCGGTTCCTCTCGAGCCCGGAGGTCTCCAAGATGCAGGCCATCCTCGCCTCGCACCTGCCGGTCTTCGCCGAGGTCTACGACGACGCCGAGGTGCTGCAGGCCAACCCCTGGTTCGCACAGGCGCGGCCCGTCGTCCTGACGGCGCGCTCGCGTCCCATCAGCCCGCGCTACAACGAGGTCAGCGACATCATCCGCTCGAACATGAACGCCTTCCTCGCCGGCACGCGGACCAGCGACCAGGCGCTAAGCGACATGAACCAGCGCCTTGCGCGGGTGATGCGCTAGCGGCGAATGACCACGGTACCAGCCTCCCCGGCGGCCGGTGGCGCGATCCGCCACCGGCTGACGCGGCTCGACTGGAGCGAGCGCCTGCTGGGCTTCGGCCTGCTGGCGCCCGCCTTCGTCCTGCTGGCGACGGTGATCGTCTATCCGGTCGCCGTACTGCTGACCACCAGCCTCTACCGCGTCGACCAGGGCACGCCGGCCGGCCGGGCGCCCTTCGTCGGCTTCGAGAACTACCTCGATGCCTTCGCCGACGGCCGCTTCTGGACCTCGACGCTCAACACCGTGATTTACACGGTAGTCACGGTGCCCGGCGCGCTGCTGGTCGGCCTGGGGCTGGCGCTGCTCGCCAACCTACCCTTCCGCATCAAGTGGCCGGTACGCCTCGGGCTGCTGTTGCCCTGGGCGCTGCCGGTGGTCTTCGCCGGCCTGATCTTCCGCTGGTTCTTCGAGTACCGGCAGGGCATCGTCAACGACGTGATCGTCAGGCTCGGCTTCGAGGCGCCGCAATGGCTGTCGAGCCCCAAGCTGGCCTTCGTCGCCATCTGCCTTGCCATCATCTGGAAATCCTCGTCCTTCGTGGCGCTGGTTCTGCTCGCCGGCCTGCAGTCGATCCCGCGCTCGCTCTACGAGGCGGCCGAAGTCGACGGCGCCACGCGCTGGCAGCAATTCATCGAGATCACCCTGCCGATGCTGCGGCCGGCGATCGTCGTTGCGCTCATCTTCCGCACCATTACCGCCATCCAGACCTTCGACATTCCTTACGCCATGACCGGCGGCGGCCCCGGCGATTCGACCGAGACGCTGGCCATGTACATCCACAAGACGACCATCGACTTCCTCGATTTCGGCTACGGCTCGGCGCTGGCCACCATCATGTTCATCGTCAGCGCCGTGGCGACCTCGTTCTACCTGCGTCACACACAGCGCGATCGCCCGACGCGCAAGCCGGCATGAGCGGTTTCGACTTCAACCGGCGGCGATGGGTCTGGCTGGCGGCGCTGGTGGTTGCCGGCAACGGCTTCTTCCCGGCGCTGTGGATTCTCTTCACCTCGCTCAAGACCGAGGGCGAGCTGATGCGCTATCCGATCACCTACCTGCCGGCGATGCCGACACTGTCCAACTACGTGCGCGCCTTCACCGACCAGCCGCTCTGGCTCTTCGCCGTCAACAGCCTGATCGTCGCCACGCTGTCGACCGTCCTTACCGTGGTGGTCTCGGCTTTCGCGGCGTATGCGCTCACCCGGTTGCGCCTGCCTTACCGCAACCTGATTCTCCAGTGCCTGCTGGCCGTCGCCATGTTTCCGCTGATAGCACTCCTCGTCCCCCTGTTTCAGACGATGCGCGGCTTCGGGCTGCTGAATACCTATCTCGCGCTGATCCTGCCCTACACGGTGCTCAGCCTGCCGGTCTGTACCCTGGTCCTGGCCAGCTTCTTCCAGGACATCCCGATGGACCTCGAGAACGCCGCGATGATCGACGGCTGCACCCGGCTCGGTGCCTTGTTCCGCGTTGTCGTGCCGCTCTCGGCACCCGGCGTCTTCACTGCCGCGATCCTCTCCTTCGTCAACGCCTGGGACGAGTTCCTGCTTGCCCTCACCCTCAACAGCCGCCTGACCATGCGCACCCTGCCGGTAGGCATCACGCTCTACCAGGGCGAGTTCGCCTTCCCCTGGCCGATCATCTCGGCGGCCCTTATCGTGGCGATCGTGCCCATCGCCATTCTCATCGCCGTCTTCCAGGAGCGCGTGGTCAGCGGCCTTACCGCCGGTGGCGTGAAAGGCTGATGCGCTTCGACGCGACCGCCTACACTCGGGCCGACACACTCACTCTTCGCCAGCCGACTCCCAGCGGTGGCGTGTTCGACACCGACATCGGCGAGCTGATCGTCATCGCGCACGCGCCGGGCGTGTTCCGTCTGCGCTTCGGGCCGGAGACGAAGCCAGACTACGGGCTCCTGGTGCAGAAAGGCGCGCTCACCGCCGCCCTCGAGACGCTGCCCGAGAGTGGCTACGCGCTCAGCGCCGGCGAAGCGCGGCTCGAACTACGGCCTAACCCCCTGCGGTTGCGACTGCTGCACAAGGGGCATGAGATTCTCACCTCGATCACCGACGAACATTTCCGCGGCTGGACCCGCCTGCCGACATTCGGCCACGGCTCCAAAGGCTGGGCTGCCGCTTTCGCGCTGGTCAGCGGGGAGTCGTTCTACGGTCTGGGCGAGAAATTCGGGCCGCTCGACCGGCGGGATCAACTCGTCACCAGCCAGGTCGAGGACGCGCTCGGTGTCAACACCGAGCTCGCCTACAAGAACGCGCCCTTCGGCTGGAGCCCGCGCGGCTGGGGTGTGTTCGTGCACACCCCGGCGCGGGTCACGCACGGCGTCGGCTACGGACCGTGGTCGCACCGCAGCTATGCCCTCACGGTCGAGGATGAAGCGCTCGATCTCTTCCTCTTCGCCGGCGAGAGTCCAGCCGCCATCCTCGATGCCTACACGGCGCTGACCGGCCGCCCGGGACCTGTACCGCGCTGGAGCTTCGGCGTGTGGATGAGCCGGGCCTACTACCGCACGGCCGACGAAGCCCTCGAAGCCGCCGCCGAGATCCGGGCGCGACGCATGCCCTGCGACGTGCTGACCTTCGACGGCCGCGCCTGGCAGGACACGCCGACCCGTTTCCATTTCGAGTTCGACAGGAGCCGCTATGCCGATCCGGCTTCGGTACTGCAGAGGATCAAGGCGCAGAACCTGCGCATCTGCTGCTGGGAGTACCCGCTGGTCTCCGTCCATCATCCGCAGTTCGCGGAGCTGGCGGCAAAAAGTTTCCTGCTCCGCGACCGCGACGGCGCGCCGCTGCGCTACGAATGGGATACGACGCCAGGGACGTCTCCCTTCGGCAAGGTGCTGACACCCTTGCCGGTCAGCGGCATCGTCGACTTCACCAATCCCGCGGCCTACGCATGGTGGCGCGACCAGCACAAGAAACTGTTTGATCTCGGCGTCGACGTGATCAAGAGCGATTTCGGCGAGCAGGTCCCCGACAACGCTGTGGCGCACAACGGCGACACCGGGGCGCGCCTGCACAACGTCTACCCGCTGCTCTACAACGCTTGCGTCTACGAGGCGGCCAAGCTCTACGGGCACGGCACGCCGATGGTCTGGGGCCGGGCCGGCTGGGCGGGCAGCCAGCGCTATCCCGTCCAATGGGGCGGCGATCCGCAAAGCGACTGGGAGGCATTGGCGGCGAGCCTCCGCGGCGGCCTCTCCTGGGGTCTCTCCGGCGTCCCCTACCATGCCACGGACATCGGCGGCTTCTACGGCAAACAGCCCGATGCCGAGCTCTATCTGCGCTGGCTGGCCGCCGGGGTTTTCGCCTCACATTTCCGCTTCCACGGCATCGGTCCGCGCGAGCCCTGGCATTTCGGAGCCGAAGCCGAGCGCATCGCCCGCTCCTGGCTGGAGCTGCGTTATCGCCTCATCCCGTATCTCGAGGCCTGCGCCGCCGAGGCGACGCGCACAGGAATGCCGGTGATGCGTGCCATGCCGCTGGCATTTCCCGGCGATCGTCAGGCCCGCACCTACGACACGCAGTTCATGTGCGGACCTGACCTGCTGGTGGCGCCGATCATTGCACCGGGCGGCCGCGCCGACGTCTGGTTGCCTGACGGCGTCTGGCATGATTTCTTCACCGGCGAACGCCACATCGGAGGCCGCGCCGTTTCAATCGTTTGCCCGCTGGATCGCCTGCCGGTCTTCGGCCGCGCCGGTGCTACGCTGCCCTTGGGCCCCGTTGTCCAGCACACGGGCGAGATCGATGCGCAGCGGCCGATTGTCGAGACGAAGGTTTTTGGCAACGCATGACTCCGACTGCCCGCTATCCGAGCCTTGAAGGTCGTGTCTGTCTGGTGACCGGCGGCGGTTCCGGTATCGGCGCCACCATCGTTAGCCGTCTCGTCGAGCAGGGCGCGAAGGTGGCATTCCTCGACATCGACGAGAAGGCCTCGCGGGCCCTGGTCGATCAATGTTCCGCCAACAAGCCACTCTTCATCCGCTGCGACCTGCGCGACATCGAGGCGTTGCGTCGCGCCGTCGATGACGTGGGGAAGCAGCTCGGGCCGATCCGCGTGCTGGTCAATAACGCGGCACGCGACGACCGCCACAAATGGGACGAGGTCACGCCCGAATACTGGGACCAGTGCCTGCAGGTGAACCTGCGCCACCAGTTCTTCGCCGCGCAGGCGGTGGTGCCGCAGATGGAGAAGGCTGGCGGCGGCTCGATCGTCAATTTCGGCTCGGTCTCCTGGATGCGCAGCCTGCCCGGCATGGTCGGCTACACCACGGCCAAGGCGGCGATCAACGGTCTGACCAGGACATTGGCACGCGAGTTCGGCGAGAAGAACATCCGTGTCAACTGCGTCGTGCCCGGCGCCATCGTCACCGAACGCCAGCGCCAACTCTGGTCGGGTCCGGCACAGGACAAGGAGATCCTCGACCTGCAGGCGCTCAAGTTCCGCCTGACGCCTGAGCACGTTGCGCCGATGGTTCTGTTCCTTGCCGCCGACGACAGTGCCGGCTGCAGCGGCCAGAACTTCATCGTCAACGGCGGCAATCACTAACAACGGGCTGTTCGCCCGGGCGCGCGACCCTTATTCTCGCGCCCCATGGCCGATCCCGTTTCCTGGACCTTTCTTCTCGCGGCGCTCGCCGGCGGCTACCTGCTCGGCTCCATCCCCTTCGGGCTGGTGCTGACCCGGCTCGCCGGGCTCGGCGACATCCGCAATATCGGTTCCGGCAATATCGGCGCGACCAACGTGCTGCGCACCGGCCGCAAAGGCCTGGCGGCCGCCACGCTGCTTCTCGACGGCGGCAAGGGGGCTGTAGCGGTGTTGATCGCCGGCATGTGGGGACAGGAAGCAGCTCTTGCCGCCGGCTACGGCGCCATCCTCGGGCATCTCTTTCCGGTCTGGTTGCGCTTCAAGGGCGGCAAGGGCGTCGCGACCAAGCTCGGCCTCCTGCTGGCCATCTCCTGGCCGATCGGCATCGCCGCCTGCCTGACCTGGCTGCTGGCCGCGGCCGTATTCCGCTACTCCTCGCTCTCGGCCCTGCTCGCCGCGGCGTTGGCACCGCTCTATGCCTGGTTCCTGCCGTTGCTCTGGGGCAGTGCCGGCGATCCCCAACTCGTCTGGTTCAGCGCGCTGCTCGGCGCTCTGGTCTGGTTCCAGCACCGCGCCAATATCCGCCGCCTGCTAAGCGGCGACGAGCCGAAGATCGGCAAGCGCAAGGCGGAAGCGGCCGGTTGAGCGAGAAGCGACCGCTCAGCGACAGCGAGCGCCTCGACTGGCTGCGGCTGATCCGCAGCGACAATGTCGGCCCCGTCATTTTCGGTCAGCTGCTCGAGCGCTTCGGCTCAGCGGCGGAGGCGCTCAGCGCCCTGCCCGATCTGGCGAAACGCGGCGGCCGCAAGAGCTTCCGCGTCTACCCAAGCGATGCAGCCGAGAGCGAAATCGAGAAGCTGACGGCGGTCGAGGCGCACCTTATCGCCCGCTGCGAACCCGAGTACCCACCCGCGCTGGCCGCTGTCGACGATGCGCCGCCGCTGCTGGCCGTGCGCGGACGGAGCGAAATCCTCAACCGGCGCGGCGTGGCTGTCGTCGGTGCCCGCAACGCCTCGGCCAACGGCATCCGTTTCGCCCGGCAGCTGGCTACCGACCTGGGCAACGCCGGCCTGCTGGTTGTCTCGGGCCTGGCCCGCGGCATCGACGCCGCCGCCCATCGCGGCGCCCTGTCGACGGGCACGGTCGCCGTCCTGGCCGGGGGCGTGGACCTGGTCTACCCCGCAGAGAACGCCGGCCTCTATGACGAGGTCATAAGCCAGGGTGCGGCGATCAGCGAGATGCCGCCCGGGCTGCAGCCCCAAGCGCGGCATTTCCCTCAACGCAACCGGATCGTGGCCGGGATGTCGCTGGGCGTGGTGGTCGTCGAAGCCGCCGTGAAGTCCGGGTCGCTGATCACCGCCCGGCTGGCCGGAGAGTACGGCCGTGACGTCTTTGCCGTGCCGGGCTCGCCCCTGGACCCCCGGGCCCGCGGCTCCAATGACCTGCTCCGGCAAGGGGCGACCCTGGCCGAAAGTGCCGGGGACATCATTCAAGCCCTCGCAGCACCAACCGCCGCGCCCCCGCTCACG
>VGEI01000170.1 GCA_016869415.1 Alphaproteobacteria bacterium | reverse complement strand
TCTCCTCCTTCGGGCGCGGCAGCGGGCGGGAAATGTCGTCCATTCTGTCGTACTTCCCGCCGCTTCCGTCTATTCCGCCGCCGCGGTCCTGGACTTCGCGCCGTACTTCACGCCCATGATGGCGCGCGCCTCGGCCGGCGTGGCGATTTCGCGCCCCAGCTCGCTGGCGATGGCCACCACCTTGCGCACCGCCTGGGCCGAGGTCTGGATCTTCTCGTCGCGGTGCGGATAGACGTAGACCGTGTCCTCCATGCCAACGCGCACCATGTCGAAGCCGAGCATCATGGCCATGGCGGTGAAGGGCAGCCAGTTGCGCCCGCCGGCGCAGACACCCTTGACCGCGTGCGCGGCCAGCGTCTGCTGCATCGTCATCATGTAGACGTAATTCCAGGGATCGGGGCCGAGCGGCGAACCGTGGCTGTAGCCGTGGAAGCCCATCATGATGTTCATCAGCGGCGGGTCCTTGGCGATGCCCTTGGCGACCAGCCAGTCGAGCACATCCTTGATTCCCTGATAGCTGGTCGCTTGGTATTCCGGCCGCACGCCGTGGTCCTCGAGGTACTTGACCTGATCGGCCAGCAGCTTCTCCGTGATGATGTAGGCGAACTTCTCGGAGAAACCGGTGGTCTGGATGAGCAGCACCGCCGACTGCATGTATTCCGGCCCCGCGGCGGTCAGCACGTCGACCGTGCGCTTGACCAGGTCGAGCCCCTGGCCGCTGCCGTAATCGGCATAGGGGATGACCGAGGTGACGATGTCCGGGCATCTTTCCAGCACGCGGCCGATCGTCTCCTTGACCACATGCGGGTCCTTGCTCGGCAGTCCGTCGTTGTCGCGCGCATGCACGTGCCAGACGGCGGCCCCTTCCTTGTAGGCCTCGATCACCGCCTGGACGTTCTCGTCCATGGTATAGGGCTGGCCGGGATTCTGCTGCCGGTTCATGAACGAGCCCGTGGGGGCGACGTTGATGATCAGCTTCTTGTCCATGGTCTTGTGCGGCTTCTCGGCATGGACGTTGCTGAGGATGCCGGAATAGAGGGCGTGGAGATCGACGGCGGTCATGGTGGTTCTCCCGGTCCGGCGCTACTGCGGCGCGTCGGTCGGCTCGATGCCGATACGTTTGAGGACGCGGGCCACGGCTTCGCCGTCTTCCTTCATGAAGGCGGCGAACTGCTCGGGCGTGTTGGGCTTGAAGGCCATGGTGAAGCTCTTGTAGGCGGCCTGAACATTGGCTTGCGCGATGGCCTTGGTCACTTCGCGGTTCAGCCTGTCGATCGCCGGCTTTGGCGTGCCGGCGGCCGTCCACAGGCCGAAATAACTCTGCATGCCGGGATCGTCGCCTTGCTCGGCCAGGGTCGGCAGTTCGGGCATGTAGTCCGAGCGTGCGCCGGTGAGCGCGACGATCGGCTTGACCTGCTTGGCGTCGATCTGGCGGCCGGCGACGCCGAAGCCGGTATACATCACGTCGATCTCGCCCGAGATCAGTGCCGGGTTGGTCTGCGCCGCCCCGCGATAGGCGACGCCTGTCATCTGGGCGCCGGTGCGCGCGTGCAGCCAGCGCAGGTAGATGTCGGGAAGCGTCGCCGGGCCCCAGGTCCCCCAGTTGATCTTGCCCGGGTTCGCCTTGGCGTAAGCGATCATCTCCTTGTAGCTGTCGAACGGCGCCTTGATGTTGGCCGCCAGCAGATTGCTGGTGAAGCCGATATTGATCACCGGCGCGAAGGCCCTGGCGCCGTCATAGGGCATCGTCTTGAACAGCAGCGGGTTGTAGTAGAGCGGGTCCGGCAGCGCGAGGCAGGTGGTGTGGCCGTCTGCCGGTGCCTGGGCGCATTGCTGCATCCCCGCCATGGCGCTCGCTCCCGGTCTGTTCTCGACGATCACCGGCTGGCCCACCGATTCCGCGACATGCGCGGCGATCAGCCGGCCGACCGAATCCACAACGCCACCGGCGTTGTACGGCACGATGATGCGTATCGGCTTGTTCGGGTATTCTTGCGCGGGCGCGGCCTTGCCGGCCCACAGAGCGAAAGCGGCGACGGCGGCGATGACGAACGGGACAGGGCGGATGCGGGCGCGCCTCATGAGGTTTCCTCCGGCAGGACAGGACGGCGGCGGCTCTTTTCGTGACCGCGCATTGAGGGAATTCAAGCAGATCATTTCAAATGAAACAAGATCATTTCATTTGAAATGAAACACTTCGGCCCTTGATCTGTTCCGGCTGGCTGCGCCCCGAAAAATGCCGTCGTCGAGGTTGTCGGCGGCCGGTTGAGACCGAGGGCCGCTCCGCGCTGCCGAGGTTGGCGGGCCGCTCTCGTCCGGAACGCCGGGGTTTGGCCGGGCGAACGATGAGGCTCATGGCACACCGGCGTCGCCGCTTCAGGGCTCTTTGGCCAGAAACTCCCCTGTAATGCGGATCGCCTCGGCTAGGCCGAGCCGTCGCACCTCGACGCCCGGCGGGAAGGCGCTCAGCAGCCGCGAGGGTAGGCGCGAGTCGAGCATGACGAAGACACCGGTGTCGTCGGCCCGGCGGATCAGCCGCCCATAGGCCTGCTTGAGGCGCAGCCGGGTCAGGCGGTCGTCGTAGGCGCTGCCGCCGAAGGCGCCTTTGCGCGCCTTGTGCAGGATGTCGGGCCGCGGCCAGGGTACGCGGTCGAAGACGATCAGGCGCAGGCTGGCGCCCGGCACGTCGACACCGTCGCGCACCGCGTCGGTGCCAAGCAGGCAGGAATTCACGTCGGCCCGGAAAATGTCGATCAGGGTCGAGGTGTCGAGCCCGTCGACATGCTGGGCCCAGAGCGACAGGCCGGCGCGCTCCAGCGGCTCGGCCAGTAGCCGATGCACACCGCGCAGGCGCTGGATGGCGGTGAACAGGCCCAAGGCGCCGCCGGCGGATGCCAGGAACAGCTCGCGATAGGCGGCAGCGGCCTGGCCGATATCGTCACGCCGCAAATCGTTGACCACCAGCACGCGGGTGCGCGCGGCATAGTCAAAGGGCGAGGGCACGCGCGCCCGCAAGCGCTCTGGCAGGTGGCGGGCCCCGGTGCGCGCCTCAGCGGCGCGCCAGCCCAGCTCCATGGGGTCTTCAGCGGCATCGGGGTTCGCTTCGTCGTCGCTTCCGCTGCCTCTGCGCGGCTCGGCGATGTCGGTAAGCGTGGCGGAGGTGACCAGCAGCCCGTGCGAGGGGCGGGCCACCGCCTCGACGAAGGGGATCGTCGGGTCGATCCAGTGGCGGTGGAAGCCGACATCGAGATCACGGCCATCGGCCCGCTCGACCGAGAACCAGTCGATATACTCCTCCGGCGGCTGCTCGTCGGAGAGCGAACGCAGCATCGCCCGCCAGCCGCCGACGATCGTCTGGGCGCGGCGCCGCAGCCCTCTGGCCACCGCCTCGATACGCTGGCGCGTGGCGGTGTCGAGCTCGGCCGCCTTCTCCTCAAGCTTGGCGGTCAGGCTGGCCGCCAGCTCCTTCATCGGCTTTTCCAGCCGCTCCAGCGATCGGTCGAGGACCAGTGCCGTCTCGATCAGCGCCGGATCTGCGGGGCGCACGCCGGTCTCGACGCTATAGCCGTCCTCGATGTCCTTGGCGCGGGCATAGACCTGGTCGCGCACCAGGACGAGGAAACTCTCGGTCGGGCCGACCGGATTGCGGGCGAGCATGCCGCCGGCGATGCGCTGCAGCCAGTTGTCGGCAGGCAGTGCCCGGGCGGCCTGCAGGATCGCCTCGAGATGCGTCTCGGCCGCGACGTCGTCGGCCACCAGATCGCCGGCACGGCTGCGCAGGCCCCGGGCGCGCGATTTGCGCCCGCCCTCCGGGCCGATCAGCCAGCGGCGCAGATCGTGCGCCTCCTCGCCGGAGAGCAGCGCGGAGAAGGCGCTGTCGGCGGCGTCGAAGACATGGTGCCCTTCGTCGAAGACGTAGCGCTGCGGCGCGCCCGTATCGTCGCCGCCGCCGACACCGGTATTGGCGAGTGCCGCCTGGTACATGACCAGGGCGTGGTTGGCGATGACGATGTCGGCACGCCGGGCGCGGCGCACGCTCTTCTCGATGAAGCATTTGTGATAGTGGCTGCAGGCGGCGTAGATGCACTCGCCGCGCCGGTCGGCGAGGCCGCGGCTGCGCGCCTTGCCGATCAGGTCGGGCAGCCAGGCGGGAAAGTCGCCGCCCATCATGTCGCCGTCGCGCGTCGCCTTGGCCCAGCGCGCCATCAGTCCGAGCGCCGGCGCGTCCTGCGGCCGGGTGGTGAGGGCGCCGACCGCCTCCTCGACATTGAGCAGGCAGAGATAGTTCTCCCGCCCCTTGCGGATCACCACCTTGCGCGCCTTGTCCTCGCGCTCGGGGTAGAGGCGGTCGAGCTCGCGGTCGATCTGGTGCTGCAGGTTGCGCGTATAGGTCGAGACCCAGACCGCGCCCTGGTTCTTCTCCGCCCAGAGCGTCGCCGGCGCGAGATAGCCGAGCGTCTTGCCGACACCCGTGCCGGCCTCGGCGATGACGGCGCGCGGCACGCCTTCCTCGGCGCGCGGCAGGAAGGCCTGGCTGACGGCCGAGGCATAGTCGGCCTGCTCGGGCCGCGGCTCGGCGTCCACGCCGAGCATCTTGATCAGCCGGGCTCGCGCTTCCACCGGCTCGACCGGCCAGTGACCCGGCGGCGGCTCGGGCGCGTGCTCGGCCCATTCGCCGAGACGGCGCCAGGGCTCCAGCGCCTCGCTGGAGCGGTGTCGGGTGAAGGCCTGCGGCTCGTCGCCTAACGCGTCGAGGACCGGCGGCGCCCAGATCCATCCGCCGCGCGCCATGGCCCGGGCCGTGAGCAGGAGATCGGGATCGTGCTCGGCCCGCAGCTCGGCAAGCAGGGCCGCCGCGTAGCGGGGCAGCGCCGCCGCCTCGTCTTCCGGGGCATCGCCGGCGGTGTCGCCAAGCGCCTCGCCAAGCCCACGCGGCGTGGGCAGGCAAAAACGCGCCGGGCGCACGAAGGCGAAGAGCTCCAGCAGATCGAAGGCCTTCAACCGCTCGAGGCCGAGCCGCCGCGCCGTGGCTGGTGCATGCACGACCAGCGGCGGCTGCTCGGAGGCGCGCAGCGCCGCGTCGCGGGGGGCGAGAATTTCGATTTCGCCGTCGGGGCTTAGCCACGCGGTGCGGGACAGCCGGGCGACCAGGGCAGGAAGGCGAATCGCCATGGAGGCCCGCGACTATAGCGGCTAAGTCGTGGCGGTACTTGCCTTATCCGCTCATGGCCCGTAGCTTGCGCGGCCCAACGGAGAACACGTGAGCGACATTCGCAACCAGGCCCTCGAGGGCCGCGCCTGGCCCTTCGAGGAGGCGCGCAAGATCCTCAAGCGGCTGGACAACAAGCCGCCGGCCAAGGGCTATGTGCTGTTCGAGACCGGCTACGGCCCTTCCGGGCTGCCGCATATCGGCACCTTCGGCGAGGTGGTGCGCACCTCGATGGTGCGCCACGCCTTCCGCACCATGTCGGACATCCCGACCAGGCTCTTCTGCTTCTCCGACGACATGGATGGCTTGCGCAAGGTGCCCGACAACATCCCGAACCCGGAGATGGTGGCGAAGTTCGTCGGCGACAAGCAGCGTAGCTTCGGCTCGCCGCTGACCTCGGTGCCCGATCCCTTCGCCAAGTACGAGAGCTTTGGCCATCACAACAACGCGCGCCTGCGCGCCTTCCTCGACGAGTTCGGCTTCGAGTACGAGTTCCAGAGCTCGACAGACTGGTACAGCTCGGGCCGTTTCGACGAAACACTGCTCATGGTGCTGCGCCGCTACGAGCAGGCGACGGCTGTGGTGCTCAAGGAGCTGCGCGAGCAGCGCCGCGCCACCTATTGCCCGTTCATGCCCATCCGCTTGCGCGATGGGCGCAAGCAAGTGCTTGAGGTGCCCGCGGTGGAGATCAAGGCCGAAGCCGGCACCATCGTCTTCAAGGACGAGGTCGAGGGCCTGTTCGAGGTCCCGGTGACCGGCGGGAACTGCAAGCTGCAATGGCGCGTCGACTGGCCGATGCGCTGGACGGCGCTCGGCGTCGACTACGAGATGTCGGGCAAGGATCTCATCGATTCGGTGAAGGTCGGCGGCCAGATCTGCCGCATTCTCGGCGCCCGCCCGCCCGAGGGCTTCACCTACGAGCTCTTCCTCGACGAGAAAGGCGAGAAGATCTCCAAGTCCAAGGGCAACGGCCTGACCGTCGACGAATGGCTGCGCTACGGCACGCCGGAGAGCCTGTCGCTCTTCATGTTCGGCTCGCCCAAGAGCGCCAAGCGCCTGCACTTCGACGTCATCCCGCGCCAGATCGACGACTACCTGACGGCACTCAAGCGCTTCCCCGCGCAGGCGCTGAAGGAGCAGCTCGACAACCCGGTCTGGCACATCCATTCCGGCAAGCCGCCACGCGAGGACGACGGGCTGCCGTTCAACATCCTGATGAACCTGGTCGGTGTCGCCAACACCGAGGACAAGCAGGTGCTCTGGGGCTTCATCAGCCGCTACGCGCCCAACACCTCACCGGCGACGCATCCGCTGCTCGACCGGCTGGTCGAGCGTGCCGTCAATTACTTCCGCGACTTCGTCAAACCGACGAGGCGGTTCCGCGCGCCGACCGAGCAGGAGCGCGCGGCACTCGCGGAGACGATCGCCGTCCTCGGCAAGCTGCCGCCGGGCGCGGACGCCGAGGCGATCCAGTTCGAGCTTTACGAGGTCGGCAAGCGCCACGGCTATGCCCAGGATCTGCGCGGCTGGTTCAAGGCGGTCTACGAGGTGCTGTTCGGCACCGAGCAGGGCCCGCGCCTCGGCTCCTTCGTGCAGATCTACGGCGTTGCCGAGACCGGGGCGCTGATCGGCCGTGCCCTGGCGGGCGAGCTGGCGCGGTAACCGGGCCGCCAAGACCTGCCGCGACTTTTCCGCGGCCGGCTACTGATTTTCTCATGGCCCACCTAGAGCGCTCCCTAGGTCGCCATCAGGGTTTTCTCTAGAATCATCTTCAGGAGACCTTCAGTTCTTTCTCCTACATCGGAGACTCTTGCCGCCACAGGGAGGCCTGCAGGGCGGTACGGGCTTCGAGCGGGAGAGTCAGAGTGCCTGTCTCCGATTCGGGCGGTGACAAGGGTGCCCTCCCTCCATCCTCCCCCGCCACTTCTGGCGACCGCCCGATGCTCGACAACGATGAGCTGCTGACGGCGCTTCACGCCTACTGGAATCGCCAGCGTCGTGGCCGGGCGATGCCGGACCGCCGCGACATCGACCCGGTCGATATTGGTCCGGCAGTGCTGCCGAACGTCGCCTTGCTCGACGTGGTCGATGGCGGGGCCCGGTTTCGCTACCGGCTCGCCGGCACAGCCATTGTCGACCACTGGGGCGTTGAGGTCACCGGCAAGTTCCTCGACGAGACCATGCGTCAGGGAGGCTATCGCGATTTCGTCCACGGGCTCTTCCGCGACGCCTGTCGCCATCGGGCGCCGATCTACTCTTCGAGTCTGTTCCGCTGGAATGTCGACACCCACAGGATGACGCAGCGGCTTCACTTACCATTGA
>VGEI01000169.1 GCA_016869415.1 Alphaproteobacteria bacterium | reverse complement strand
CGCTACGTGCTGGTCTGGGCCAGCGGCCACCAGGCCGCCCTGTCGCGTGCACGCCAGATCGCCGGTGAGCGCCAACTCTCCGTCCACTCGCTGCAGCGCTTCGCCGAGGACAAGGGCTAGCCGGCGGCTATCCGCGATATACCGGCTCCGGCTGGGCGAACCAGGCCAGCAGCATGTGGTGGGCGATGGCGTAGTTCTTGCCCTGGAAGCTGGCGTGGGAAATGCCCGGCATGACGGCGAAGGTCTTGTCGGGGTTGGGCAGCTTCTCGAAGAATTTGATCAGATCTTCGAAGCTGGCGATACCGTCCCACTGGCCGCGCATGATGAGGGTCGGCGCGGCGATCTTCTCGGGGTCGCAGACCGGCAGGTTGGCGCACATATCGACGTAGGTCCCTGTCGGCACCGAATCATCGAGCTTGAGGATGGCGTCGGCGAAAGCGTTGATCACCGCGTCATCGGCCGAGCCGGGATGGTCGCGGTTGAAGATCGAGTGCACGAAGGCACGGTCGATCGGCCGGCGGTTCTTGGCGCGGAACTCGTCGAGCCGCTTGGCGCGCTGCTCCAGGGTCGGGCTGCCCTGACCCGTCCATACCATGGCGTCGAGCGCCAGACGCGAGACGAGATCCGGGTTGCGCTGGGCGAACAATGCCGCGCGCAGGGCCCCCGATGAGATGCCGTAGGTCAGCAGCTTCTTCGCTCCGCGCAGCTTGCGGATATAGGTCGCGGCGGCCAGGCAGTCATCGGCGCCCTGGCTGATGCTGGCGTTGTTGTTGCGGCTCTTCTCGGACTTGCCGTAGCCCTCCATGTCGACGCACCAGACGTCGTAGCCAGCGCGCGCCAGCACGTCCATGATCGACGAATCGCTGCGGCCGGGCACCTGCAGGTCGAAGGTCGGCGTCGAAGCCATCGACGAGCCGTGCACGAGCAAGATGGTGCCGCGAGCTTTCTTGGGATCGCCGACCACCTTGTTGAATAGGTAGAGCTTCACGCTCTCGCCCTGATCCTGCTTGGTCGTCCAGTACTCCCTGCCTTTCGGCTTCGTAAGTCCGGCGGATTTCGCCGGTGCTGCCTTGCGCGCAGCCGGCCTTGCCTTGCGGGCAACGGACCGGCGCAACGCCTTGGTACGGGCCTTACCGGCTGATTTCTTTGCGGCTTTCTTCTTCGTCTTGGCCATGGAGGCCCTCCTCGTTGATCAGCTGCGGGCGAAAACAGAGCATTGCCGCGGATCGAACTCCAGCGCCACGGCGTCGCCGATGGATAACAGTTCGGTCGGGTGGGTCTGCACACGCAGACGGGCATCCCGAGCCGTGGTCACGATGTACTCGTTCATGTTGCCGAGGAAGGTCAGTTCGGCGACACGTCCGGGGATAGCGCTGCCGTTGGCGCCGGTAGCGGCGAGGCGGATGTTTTCCGGCCGCACTGCCAGATCGACCGCACTGCCCGCGGCCAGACTGCCAGGCACCGCGACCGAGATTGCCGGGCCGCCATCGATCGCGACCTTGCCGGCGTCGACAACGCGGGCCGGCACGAAATTGACCTGGCCCATGAAGTCAGCGACCACGCGGTTGGCTGGCCGCGAGTATATGTCGCGGGGCGAGCCATACTGCTGCAGCACGCCCAGATGCATGACCGCGATCTCGTCCGACAGCGCCAGCGCCTCGGCCTGGTCGTGGGTCACGTAGACGAAGGTGATGCCGGTACGGCGCTGGATCTGCTTGAGCTCGCCGCGCATGCGCTCGCGCAACTTGGCGTCGAGGTTCGACAACGGCTCGTCAAGCAGCAGGATGCCGGGCTCGACTACCAGGCTGCGTGCCAGCGCGACGCGCTGCTGCTGGCCGCCGGAGAGCTGGCCCGGCAGGCGCGCATCGAAGCCCTGCAACCCGACCAGGTCGAGCATGGCCATCACCTTGTCGCGGATCTGTGCCGTCGGCAGGCGGCGGATCTGCAGACCGAAGGCGACGTTCTCGAACACCGTCTTGTGCGGCCACACGGCGTAGTTCTGGAAGACCATGCCCATGCCCCGGCGGTCGGGCGGGGTCACGCCGTCCGGTGAGGAGACGAGCGTGCCATCGACGTTGATAGTGCCGGTATCGGGCCGCAGGTAGCCAGCGATCAGCCGCAGGGTCGTCGTCTTGCCGCAGCCTGACGGACCGAGCAGCGTCACGAATCGGTTATCGGCTATATCGAGACTGAGCGACTGCACGGCCGCCATCTGGCCGCCGGCATACTGCTTGGAGAGATTCTCGATCTGTATGCGGGCCATGGTCAGTCCGAACTCCGGGGTACTCCCGTCGGGCTGCGCCCGAAGCGGTTAGCGATCAGGATGGCCACGCCGATGATGATCATGTTGATGTTGGCCAGCGCCGAGACCGGCTCGATGTAGCCGGTCTCGTAGAGATTGAAGATAGCCACGGCCACAGTGATCGAGCTCGAGCTGAAGAGCAGGATCGAGGCGCTGAGCTCCTGGATCGCCGGGACGAAGACCAGCAGCCAGCCAGCGAACAGGCCGGGCCGGATCAGCGGCAGGGTGATGTGCCGCATGGTCTGCAACCACGAGGCGCCCAGGATATGGGCGCTTTCCTCGAGCGAGGAATCCACCTGGCGAAGGCTCGCATTGGCGGCGCGCACGCCGAGCGGGATGTAGCGCCCGGTGTAGGCGAGCAGCAGGATCAGGATGGTGCCGTAGAGCGCAAAGGGCGTCGCCAGCCAGAACTGGATCAGGGCCACCGCCATGACGATACCCGGGAGGCCGAGCGGGATCAGCGACGCGTAATCGAGCAAGCGGCGGCCGGTGAGCCGGGTGCGCAGGTCGATCCAGCCGATGATAGCGCCGATCAGCACGGCAAGCGTTGCCGCCAGGCAGGCCAGCAAGAGAGAATTCCCGATGGCGCGCTGCGTAACGTCGTACTGGAAGAGCACGAAGCGGTAATGCTGCAGCGTCAGGTTCTCCCAGGACCACAGCCCGACCGACTTGATGAAGGAGACGGCGATCAGTGAGGCATAGGGCGCGGCGATGGCCACCAGAAACACGGCGGTGGCGAAACCGAACATCACCCAGCGCCAGGGGCCGAGATCGATCAGCTGCGGCCGGCTGCCCTTGCCGCCGAGCGTGACGTAGGAGCGGCGTGCGAGGTAGCCGCGCTGCAGGAAGAGCGCGATCACCGTGATGGCGACGAAGATCAGGGAGAGCGCCGAGGCAAGGCCGTACTGCGGCGGATAGTCGAACAGCGCGTAAATGCGCGTCGGCAGGGTGTAGATGCGGCCGGGAATACCGACGATGGCCTGGCTGCCGAACAGTGCGATGGCATTGACGAAGGCGAGCAGCGTGCCGGAAAGGACGGCCGGCGCCACCAGCGGGGCGGTGATCTGCAGTGCCGTGCGCCACTTACCCGCCCCCAGGATCTGGGCCGATTCCTCGTAGCTGGCGTCGACCGACTCCAGGGCGCTGGCCGCCAGCAGATAGACGAACGGGAAAGTGTGCAGCACGGTGACCAGGACCAGGCCGCTCATCGAGAAGATGTTGAAGGTGAGAAAGTCGAGCCCGATGCTGCGCAGGAAATTGTTGATCAGGCCGGCATTGGGCCCGAACAGATTGACGAAGGCGATCGCGGTGAGGAACGGCGGCGTCAGGTAGGACAGGCTGGCCGTGAGCTTGATGAAGCCCTTGAACGGCGTGTTGGTGCGGCTCACCGCCCAGGCCAGCGGCAGCCCCATGAGCAGGCTGAACAGTCCGGTCCACGCGCCGAGTACGAGCGAGTTTATCAGCGCCCGGTAATAGAGCGGGCGCTCCATGGCACGGATGAAGTTACCGGCGGAGAAACCGTCGTCCTCGCTCGACACGCTGCCGAGAATCAGCGAGAGCAGCGGCAGCACGACGAGCACGATGAGCGAGGCGATCGCCCCGCCCATCACCACATGCTCGAGCCGCAGGCCCCCAGTCTTGGGGCGCGCGAGCGGGGCCGGCGCAGCGATGGTAACCAAGGGACCGGCCCTGCCTTCGGCTTACTGGAAGATCTCGTTGAAGCGGTCCTTGATCCGCTTCGACTCCTTCTCGATGTAGTCGTAGTCGACGGCGATGAGCTTCAGCGTGGAAAGCTGCGGGTTGCCTTCGGGCGGCGCGATGTCGCTGCGCGCGGCGTAGAGCCCATCCGCGGGGAACATCTTCTGCACCGCGTCGCCGATCATGAACTCGGCGAAGGCTTTCGCCGAGTTCGGGCTCGGGCTTTTGGCGATCACCGCCGTCGGCGATGGCACGACGAAGGTGCCGTCCGTCGGAAACAGAGTGCGCATCTTGTGGCCGGCCTTGCGGTCGTCATAGGCGTAACTGTCGGCAGCCTCGGCGGCGATGATGCGCTCGCCGCGCTTGAGCATGTCGGAGACCTGCTGGTGGCCCTGGACGATCATCGTGTCGTTGCGCCGCAGCTTCTCGTAGAAATCCCAGCCGTAGGTCTTGGCCAGGGTGCCGACGACCATGAGCTGCAGAGCTGTGAAGGACGGGTCCGGCATCACCATTCTGCCCTTGTATTTCGGGTTGGTGAGATCGGTCCAGGATCTGGGCATGTCGGCCTCGGCGACGCGGTCCTCGCGCGCCACCATGACCATCATGTTCAGACGCTGGGCGATATACTGACCCTGCGGATGCTTCGCTTCGGCGGGAATCTTGTCGAAATTCTTCGGCCGGAAGGCGACGAACATGCCCTTCTTGGCGAAGGCCTCTGAAGCGGCGGGGTCAGACGTGGTCATGACGTCCACAGCGAAGCGGCCGGCGTCGGTCTCCTGCGCAAAGCGGCGCACGACAGCCGAGCCGCCCGAGCGGAAGAGCTCGACGCGAATACCCGCAGCCTCCTCGAAAAGCTTGCCGATCTTCTGGGCCTGCTCGACCGGGGTCGAGGTGTACCAAACGACTTTGCCCTCGCGCTTGGCGGCCGCCATGTCGACCGGGTCGGGTGTGAAACCCTGGGCCTGGGCCAAGCTTGCGGCAGACACAGCGAATAGCCCGGCGGCGACGGCCAGCGCAACGCGCCGCGTCACCGTTGTCACGGTTCCGATCATGGCTCTTCCTCCCTCGTTCCGCGCGTCCGTTTTCGGGCTGCGCGCGGCCTTGTGCAGGCGGAGTATCGGGCGCAACCCCCGACGTTGGCAAGGCTGGTGCAACAGCCTAATATAGCGGCAGTTTCAGCATCTCAGACGTGCACCCGAATGGCTGCCGACATCCCGGCCGACGTACCCGTCCGCGGCTCTACTGCTTTCGTCCAGACGCTGATCGGCTCGGGCCACGGGCTCAGCCATTTCTACCAGCTCGCCCTGCCCCCACTTTTCCCCCTGCTCCAGCAGGAGTTCGGCGTCAGCTACACCGCTCTTGGGCTTCTGTTGACCCTGTTCAACGCGACCACAGGCGGGTTTCAGGTGGTTGCCGGCTTCCTCGTTGACCGTGTCGGCGCACGGCCGGTCCTGATTACCGGCCTCGCGCTTTCTGGACTGGCGATGGGCGCCATCGGCCTGGTCGACACCTACTGGGCAGTTGCTGCTCTCGTGGTTATCGCCGGCATCGGCAACGCCGTCTTCCATCCGGCTGACTACGTGATCCTCAATGCCTCGGTGCCGCACTCCAGGCTCGGCCAAGCCTTCAGCATCCACACCTTCACCGGCAATATCGGCTTCGTCCTGGCGCCCTGGACGATGATCACCCTGACCGAATTGTTCAACTGGCGCGTCGCGCTGATGACCGTCGGGGCGCTGGCGCTGGTCGTCATGGCCTTCGTCATGCTCTTCGGCCATGTGCTGCAGGACCGCTCGACGGCGAGAGAACACAAGCCGGAGGAAACGCACGCCGTGACCGGCTGGCGACTGCTGCTCACGCTGCCGATCCTGCTGATGTTCGCCTTTTATCTGATCCTCGCCCTGGCCTCCTCCGGGCTGCAGAGCTTCCTGGTGGTGGCGCTCGACAAGGTGCATGGCGTCGGCCTCGACAGGGCAAACGACGTGCTGACCGCCCTGCTCTTCGCCGGTGCTGTCGGCATCCTATGCGGCGGATACATCGCCGACCGGACGACGCGGTACGCGCCGATCGTCGCAGCAATGCTGATCGCCTGCGGCGGCCTGTCGGCGGCTGCCGGCTACCTGCCGGTGACCACGGTGGCGCTCATCGCGCTCTTCGTGGTGGTCGGCTTCCTGCAGGGTGTTACACGCTCGCCGCGCGACATGATGCTGCGCCAGATCACGCCGGGGCGCGACGTCGGCAAGGTGTTCGCCTTCTGCACCACCGGCATCAACCTCGGCACCGCGATCGCGCCGCTGATCTGCGGCCTGATCCTCGACTACGGCGATCCACGCTGGATCTTCCTGGCGCTGGGCCTGTTTTTCGTCATGGGCATCGCCACGCTCGGTACGGCGCGCATGTACGCGAAGCCCGCTCCCGCCGCCGCGAACTGACTAAGCCGCCAGCAGCGCCCTGACATGCGCGGCCGATGAGGCCGCCAGCGCGCCGAGGTCGTAGCCCCCTTCAAGCGCGGAGACTACCCGTCCCTTGGCATGGGTCTTCGCCATTTCGGCGAGGGCCGCGGTCACCCATTCGTAGTCGTCCTCGTGCAGCATCAGGCTGGCGAGGGGGTCGTCCTCGTGGGCATCGAAGCCGGCAGAGATGATGACCAGCTCCGGCGCGAACTTGTCGAGGGCCGGCAGAATCTTGCGCTCGAAGGCATCGCGGAATTCCCTGCCGCCGCTGTTGGGGCGCAAGGGGGCGTTGACGATGTTGCCCACTCCCTTCTCTGCCTCGCTGCCCGTGCCGGGATAGAGCGGCCATTGGTGGCTCGAGGCGTAAAAGAGATGCGGGTCGCGCTCGAACATGTGCTGCGTGCCATTGCCGTGATGCACGTCGAAATCGATCACCGCGACCCGGCTCAGCCCATGCGCGGCGCGGGCATGCAGGGCGCCGATCGCTACGTTGTTGAACAGGCAAAAGCCCATCGCCTGCATAGCCTCTGCGTGATGTCCGGGGGGACGCACGGCGCAGAAGGCGTTCTTGGCTTTGCCGGTGAGCACGGCATCGACCGCCGCGACGACCGCCCCGGCGGCGCGCAGCGCCGCTTCACCCGAGCCCGAGCTGACAGCGGTGTCGCCATCAAGATGCTGGCGCCCCTCGGGCGGGATCGTGCCCATCACCGCTTCGACATGCGCAGCAGGGTGCGCCAGCATCAGATGCTTGTCCTCGGCGCGCGGGGCGAGCACGCGCTCAACCTTGATGTCCTGTAGCCCGGCGAGTACCGCCCTCAGCCGGTCGGGCCGCTCGGGATGGAAGACGCCGGGATCGTGGTCGATACAGGCTTCGTGGGTGACGAGCAGCGTAGACATGGGGCGCGCTCCCGGCCGGCAATTTGTTCGCTGTCCATCTTGGCAGGCCACCCGCAACCCAACAAGCGCAGGCGGAAGATACGATGCCTAGGGTCCACACCCAATAAAAGCATTGAGCATGGGATCGGCTGGTGATTCTTTGAATCCCTCTCTGTTGTCGAGCCGGAGGGGCGATGAGAAGCAA
>VGEI01000168.1 GCA_016869415.1 Alphaproteobacteria bacterium | reverse complement strand
TCACTGCTGCCACGCCTGGAACAGCTTGCTCGCCCAGCCCTGGCGCATCATGGCCATCGGCCTCCGCGACTGGGCCCATCGGTGTTAATTACCCAGCCTTGGTATTAGATCCGAACGCCGGCTTTGCCCAGGCCCTCGACGTAAAGCTCGATTTGAGCCGGGTCTTTCAAATAGAACAGCCGCTCGCGGGCGAAACGGCAGGAGAAATCGGGGTTGCGCTGCATAAGTTCGGCGATCGCCAGACGGATATCGTCGGCCCGGCCAAGATGTCCAAGTGCCGCAACACGATGGGAAAACGCCCAGTAGTGACAGTTGGGAATCCGCGTCGCCTTCTGTGCCCATTCGAGTGCTGGCTCGAACTCGTGCGCGAACAGATGAGCCAGTGAACGGTAGGAGTAGAACGCCCAGCGCTGCGGGTCGTAGGGGCTGAGCTTGATCGCCTTCTCGAAATAGGGGATGGCGTCGCGCGGCTTTCCTTCGTAGGCCAGGGAATCTCCGAGTCCGCAATAGACGACGGCAAGATTGGGATTCAGATCGAGCGCGATCTCGAGCTCGGACAGGGCATGCCCGTAGGCGCGGCTCGCCAGCAATGCCCGCCCGTACATGAACCGGATCAGCGCATCCTGGTCGTCAAGCTCGACGCCCTTCTTGGCGATGGCGACGGCTTCGTTCAGCCTCTCGGGGTCCGGCGGGACGTCGAAATAGACCATGCTGAGCACGATGGCGTAGGAGAGAAAACCGTAAGCCTCCGCCAGTTCGGCATTGAGCTCGATGGCCCTTCGGAACAGCCGCTGCGCCTCGCGGTTGTCGTCGATCGTCGGACGGTAGAAGTGCTTGGTTCCGAGCCGGAAGAAATCCCAGGCGTGCAGCGCCTGGGCGGGCTTCTTCTCGGTCCGCAAGCGTTCGGCCGTGCCGACCTCCGGCTCTATGCGCGCTGCCACCGCAGCGGTGATCTCGTCCTGCATCTCGAAGATGTCGTCGAGGCTGCGATCGTAGCGTTCGGCCCAGATATGACGCCCGCCATCGGTCTCGACCAGCTGCACGGTGATCCGGACGCGTTGATCGATCCGTCGGACACTTCCTTCCACCACATAGTCCGCGCCGAGATCCACGCCTACCCGCCGCACGTCGGTGCCATGGTCCTTGAAGGCGAAAGCCGAGTTGCGGGCAATGACCACCAGCGACCGGTGCTTGGACAGCGCGGTGATGATGTCCTCGGTGATGCCGTCGGCGAAGTAGTCTTGCTGTGGATCGCCGCTCAGGTTGTTGAGGGGGAGCACGGCCACGCTCGGTCGCCCACCGGTCTCCGTGAACCCGGCCACCGCCGCCGGCGCATTGCTGTGCACGCGATAGATTCGAAGTGGCTGGGCGGTGTCGGCCGGTTTGCCGGCCACGGTGTCAGTGAACCATAGATCCGGCGGCATGGCTGCCCGTGCCCGTACCTCGCCTGAGACACACACCGCGCCCGGTCCGGCAGCTTCGGCAATTCTCACCGCGAGGCGGGCGCCGTCTCCTTCGGGAGAACCGCTGCGGCCGCCACCTTCGATCGCTATGCCGACGCCGAACAGCAGGCGAGCGCTCTCCGGCAGCGGCGCATTCCTGGCACCGAGCTCGCGCTGGAAGTCCGACGCCGCGGAGACCGCGTCCGAGAGGTCGGTGAACCGCGCGAGAATATGCTCGTCCGCCGACGCCAGGATCTGGCCGCGATGGGCCACGATGAAGCCCGTGATCACGTCTCGTTGCAGCGCCAGACGGCGCAGGGCTGCGCCGTCGCCAGGGTCCACGGGTGCGCCGGGCCCCGCCGGAGCGGCGGCCAGTATCGCGGCGGCGGCCGGCGCATTCGATGGCTGGGCGGTCTTGGAAGCGGCAGGTGTGTTGCCTTCGCGAACCTCACCGACGAAACGGATGCCCTTGCGGGCGTAGGTGCGGATGAGCGCCTGCCGCTCGCCGCTGTCGCCGATCGCCCGGCGCGCGGCGTTGATCCGGCTGGTCAGGGTGGAATCCGAGACGATGCGGCCGCCCCAAACGCCGGCGATCAGGTCATCCTTGCTGACCACCCGGTCGCGATTCTCGATCAGGAAGACCAGAAGATCGAAGACCTGCGGCTCGACGGTGATCGGCTCACGGTCGCGAGAAAGCTCTCGTCTCTCGGTATCAAGCCTATGATTCGCATAGAAAAGTTCCACGCCAGCTTCTATCCCCCCGAGCGACAGCAGGCTGTCCTCAAGCACGAATCAAGACTATCTGAAGGGTAAATCAGGGCGCCGTCAAAGTCTTCGCGCCGGCACCGGGCCATCCTGGGATCATCGGATTGCACAACGCGATCCCCCAGGAACGGAGCCCAACATGATGCACATCCACACCGTCCGGCGGCCCGACAACGGCGTCCTCGACATCGACTACTACCGCAAGCGCATCGTCGCGGAGCGCGCGGAGGCGAGGCGCAACTCGGCACGCCGGGGGGCAGGGCTGCGTTTCGCTCTGGTCGCGGCCGCCACGATCGCGCTGACGGCTCTCGGCTCGGCCACCGGCGGGCTGGCCTGAGCCTGCGTCGCAGGACCGGCTAGCCTCGCAGGCCGCCGCTATGCCCTGCGGCGTGCCGGAATAGCTCTCTTGCGAACGCACCGATCCCACCCCATCCCAACCTGAGGACACGCCCATGACACACAGCCCGGCCGTCGCCTTCGACCCGAACGATCTCGAGAGCAAGGTGAAGGCGATGTACCGCGCCGTCGCCGACGACCCGCACGGCGAGTTCCATTTCGAGATGGGGCGCACCCTGGCTGAGCGCCTCGGCTACATCCCGGCCGATCTCGACCGCATCCCGGCCGAAGCCATCGAGTCCTTTGCCGGCGTCGGCCACTATTTTCACCTCGCCGACCTGAAGCGGGGCGAGACCGTCATCGACCTCGGCAGCGGATCGGGCATGGACAGCTTCATCGCCTCCCTGAAGGTGGGTCCGACAGGAAACGTCATCGGTGTCGACATGACGGATGAGCAGCGCTCGAAGGCGGAGCGTCTGCGCTTCCGGGACGCATTTAACAATATCCGATACCTCAAAGGCTACATCGACCGTGTGCCGCTGGCGAACGGCATGGCCGATGCGGTGATCAGCAACGGGGTGATCAACCTCGCGCCCGACAAGAACAAGGTGTTTCTCGAGGCGGCCAGGCTTCTCCGGCCGGGTGGCAGGCTTGCCCTGGCGGACATCGTCACCGAGAGCGAGCTGCCGCAGAGCATCGTCTGCAACAGCACGCTGTGGGCCGCCTGTATCGGCGGTGCCGCGCAGAAGGACCGCTATCGGCGCTACATCGAGGACGCCGGACTTCGGGTGGTGACGATCGAGGACAACGACGCCTATCGGTTCATCTCCGACAACGCGAAGGCGGCAAGCCACAAATTCGGCGTCAAGAGCGTGTCGGTGCTGGCGTCGAAGCCGTGAGACGGACCGTGGCCCGCCGCTCCGAACATGCCGCGGTTCCGGTAGGCCGGCCCGGCGGACGCGCCGGTCGAGAGTGATTTGAACGCCTGCAAGATGGCCACGCGGCGCATCGGGAGGACGACAATGGGACGCAAGTTCGACAGCATTCTGGGCACGATCGGCAATACGCCCGTCGTGCGCATCAATCGCCTCGCACCCGCGGGTGTGACCATGTTCGTGAAGATCGAAGCCTTCAATCCCCTCGGTTCGATCAAGGACCGGCTGGCGCTGGGCGTGATCGAGGCGGCGGAGCGCTCGGGCGAGCTGAAGCCCGGGCAGACCGTTATCGAGGCGACCAGCGGCAACACGGGGATCGGCCTGGCGATGGTGTGCGCCCAGAAAGGCTACCCGCTGGTCGTCACGATGGCGGAATCGTTCAGCGTCGAGCGCCGCAAGCTGATGCGATTCCTCGGGGCGAAAGTGGTCCTCACCCCGGCGGTCGAGCGCGGCACCGGGATGGTGCGCAAGGCGGTCGAACTCGCCGCCGCGCATGGCTGGTTCCTCACCCGCCAGTTCGAGAACCAGGCCAATGCCGACATTCACTCGCGCACGACGGCGCAGGAGATCCTCGCCGATTTCGCCGGAGAGCGGCTTGACTACTGGGTCACGGGCTACGGCACCGGGGGCACGCTCAAGGGCGTGGCTCGGGTCCTCAAGGATAAGCGTCCCGAGACCAAGATCGTCGTCTGCGAGCCGGGAGACGCGCCGCTGCTCGGCAGCGGCATCAAGCAGGGGCGCAAGGCCGACGGGTCGGCCGCTTCGGGTCATCCGGCCTTCAAGTCCCACCCGATGCAAGGTTGGACACCCGATTTCATTCCGAAGCTTACCGAGGACGCGGTGGCCGCACTGGCGATCGAGCGGGTGCTGCCGATCGCCAACGCCGACGCCATGCACTGGAGTCAGGAGCTTGCCCTCAAGGAGGGAATCTTCGTCGGTATCACCGCCGGCGCCACTTTCGCGGGAGCGCTGCGCGTCGCGGCCGAGGCGCCGAAGGGCTCGACCGTCTTGTGCATGCTGCCCGATACCGGCGAGCGCTACCTCACCACGCCGCTGTTCGGCGGGGTCGCTGCCGACATGAACGAGGAGGAGCTGCGCATTTCCCGCTCCACCCCGAACCGCCAGCTGCCAGCCGCTGCTGCATGACCGGCAGCACGCCGCGAGCCGCGGCGCCGAGCGGTCAGGCCCGCAGCTTATATCCCGTCCTGAACATCCAGTGGCAGAGCGCGAAGAGGGCTGCGTCGGTCGCCACCAGCAGCGCCACGCCCAGCGCGAGGTTGCTGTCGGCGTGGCCGATGAAGCCGTAGCGGAAGCCGTCGATCATGTAGAAGAACGGGTTCCACAGCGCGATCTCGTGCCAGGGCGGCGGCAGCCGGTCGATGGTATAGAAGGTGCCGGAAAGGAAGGCCGCCGGCGTCACAACGAAATTCGTCACCGCAGCGATGTGGTCGAACTTTTCCGACCAGATACCGCCGGCCACGCCCAGCAGCGAGAGCAGCAGCGAGGCGGCGACGCCGTGGAAGAGGATGAAACCCGGGCTGGTCACATGCAGCGGCACGAAGGGCAGCAGGCAGAGGGCGACCGCGGTGCCGACGACCATGCCGCGCACCACGCCGCCGGCGGCGAAGCCCAATGTCAGCTCGGCGGCCGAAAGCGGCGGCATCAGCGTGTCGACGATGTTGCCCTGGACCTTGGAGATCACCACCGAGGACGAGGTGTTGGCGAAGGCGTTCTGGGCCATGGCCATGATGATCAGGCCGGGCGCCAGGAACTCGGCGAAGCTCACCCCGCCGACCTCGCGCACCGCACCGCCCAGGGCGAGCGCGAAGACGGCGAGCAGCAGCAAGGTCGTGACCACCGGAGCGAGGACAGTCTGGGTGTAGACCTTGAGGAAGCGCCGCACCTCCCTGGAGGTCAGCGTCCACAGGCCGAGCCAGTTGACGGCGCCGTACTGGCGCGGCTGCGGCGCCTCGCTCTGTGTGGGCGCGCGGGACGTCGGATCGGGAGTCGTGTCGGGCATGGGGGGACGAATCTGCGGGGACCATAGGCCCCTCTTGGCCCTGTCGCAAGCCGGCTAGAATGGCGCCATGAGACGCGGCCGCCGCCTTCCCGACGTGACGCTGCCCGCACTGGAGCAGGCGGCCTTCGCCTATCTCGAGCGCTATGCCAGCTCGGCGGAAAACCTGCGCCGGGTGCTCATGCGGCGCATCGAGCGGGCGGTGCGCGGCGAAGCGCTCGGGCGCGAGGAAGGCCGCAAGCGGGTCGACGCGGTGATCGCCCGGCTGGAGGCCAACCGGCTGCTCGACGACGCGCAATACGCCGAGGCACGGGCGCGCAGTCTCTCCCGCCAGGGCCGCTCCACCGCCGGCATCGCGCGGCGCCTGCAGGCGAAGGGCGTCGATGCCGGGACGGTCGAGGCAGCGTTGGGTGCGGCAGTCGCCGACGGGCATTCCGACCTGCGCGCCGCCATCGGCTTGGCGCGCAAGCGCCGGCTGGGGCCGTTCCGCGCCACAGCGGAGCGCCAGGAGCGGCGCGAGCGAGACATGGCCGTGCTCGGCCGGGCCGGTTTCTCCTTCGACATCGCCCGCAAGGTGATCGACGCCCGGAGTGCGGACGAGATTGAGGAGTAGACGGCAGAGGGTTCTTCCTGACCGTCATCCCGTGTGCTGCGCAGCATGAAATGCTGCGCTGCTAACACGGGATCCATCTTTCCTGTGGCTCTGGACCCCGGATCGCGCTCGCGCACGCTCGCTTGTCCGGGGTGACAATCACTTCGCCGGGTCGGCGATCGCCTTGGTCTCGCCGCCGACGATGCGGATCGTGCGCTGGGGGAAGGGGATCTCGATGCCCTCGCGCTCGAATTCGCTCTTGATGCGCTGGTTGAATTCGCGCTGCACGGCCCATTGCTTGCCGGCGGCCGTGCGGATGCGCGCCTTGACGGTGATGGACGATTCGCCGAACTGGTCGAGCCCGGCGATCTCCAGCTCGCCGGTGATGAAGCCGCCGAGCTCGGGATCGGCGCGCACGGAAGCCGCCACCCGCTCCAGCACCGCCCGTACCCTGCCGATGTCGGAATCGTAGCCGACGCCGAGCTCGAACACGGCGAAGGAGAAGTCGCGGGTCATGTTGGTGATCGTCTTGATCTCGCTGAACGGTATCGTATGCACGCTGCCGGCGAAGTCGCGCAGGCGGACGATGCGCATCGAAATCTCCTCGACCACGCCGGAGAGGTCGCCGAGCTTGACCACGTCGCCGACGGCGAAGGAATCCTCGACCAGGTTGGAGACGCCCTCGATCAGGTTCTTGACCAGGGTCTGGGCGCCGAGGCCGACAGCGATGCCGACCATGCCGGCACCGGCGATCAGCGGCGCGATGTTGATGCCGATCTCCGAGAGGACGATCATGCCGACGAAGACCACGATCACGGCAAGCAGCGCTCGCTGGGCCAGCATGATCAGGGTGCGCGCCCGCATGCCGCGGCGCGAGGGCGCCTCGCCGAAGACGCGCAGCGCGTAGCGCTCGAGCACGGCGCTGACGCTCTCCCAGACCGCGATGGCGATGAGCACGATGAGGGCGATCGAGACGGCGCTGATCGCGATGCGCCGGCCTGCCGGCGAGGTCAGCCAGTCGAAGGAGCGTATACCCCAGGCCTGCAGGACGGCCGAGACGGCAGCACCGTAGGCGACCGCGGCGATGACGAGGTTGAACACCTGCAGGTAGCGGTTGGCCCGCGCCTCCATGGCCGGGAAGCGCTGGCGGATGTCGCCGGTGACGCGGAAGACATAGTGCACCGCGCCGCGCGCAATCTGCACCGCGAGGCGGGCGATGCCGACGGCCAGCACGCTGAACAGGGTGGCGCGGATGACGAAGAGCGGCCCGCCGTCGGAGTGGAAGATCCAGGCGGCGAAGACGACGACGATGTAGAGAATGGCGGCGACCTGCCAGTACTCGGCGAGGAAGCGCTGCGTTCCCCTGATGGCGTCGGAAGGGGGCGCCTCGGCCTCCTCGCCGGGCTGCACGCGGCGCGGGGCGAGGATCGCCTCGGCGACCGCTGCCCGGTTCTGC
>VGEI01000167.1 GCA_016869415.1 Alphaproteobacteria bacterium | reverse complement strand
TCCGCTTCGGGAACGGCCTGAAACCATAGGGTTTCGATCTTCGTGATGCGCATCGGCTCATGGCCTCAACCAGTTCGGTAGTCCGGTCGAGAGGACGGGAAAGAACACCAGCAACAGGATCACGCCGCACTCCGCATAGAAGAACCAGCGCAGCTCCTTCCATAGCTCGCCGAGCGTCATGTTGCCGATCTTGCATGAGACGAACAGGCAGATGCCGACCGGCGGCGAAATGAGTCCCATTGTGCAAGAGACGATCATCACCATCGAGAAATGGATATCGTCGATTCCCATCTGGCGCGACACCGGCAGCAGCACGGGCGCCAGCAGGAGAAGCGCCGGACCCGCATCGAGCGCGAGCCCGATGATCAGGAAGGCGACAACGCAGGCCAGCAGCAACAGCGTCGGCTGATTCATGAAAACCGAGACGAGCTGTTTCGTCCAATCCTCGATGCCGGCGATGATCAAGACGTAGTTGACGATCTCCACCGTGGCAATGAGCAGGAACAGCGCCGCGGTCAGACGGGCGGCCGAGCGGAAGGCGCGCAGGAGCCCGGCGACGTCGAGGTGGCGGAAGACGACCATGCCGAGAAAGATGGCGTAGACGACAGCAATCCCCCCCGCTTCGGTCGGCGTGAAGACCCCGGAAATCGTGCCGAACACGATGAAACCCGGCAGCGAGAGAACGAGCAGACCCTCACCGATCGCGCGCGGCAGCTGCTCTCTCGGAACCGTCATCGAGGTCGGCGGCAGTTCCCCGCGCAAACCTTTCAGGAAGACGATGGCGCCGCATGCGAGGCCGAGCAGAATGCCCGGGACGATGCCCGCGATGAACAGCTTCAGGATCGAGATGTCGGCAACGGCGGCATAGATCACCATGATCACCGAGGGTGGGATGATCGGGCCGATGATCGAGCCGGCGGTGACGAGGGCCGCGGCAAAGGCCTTGCTGTAGCCCTCCTTCGGCATCGAGTTGATGTAGATCTGTCCAAGCGCTGCGATGTCTGCGACGGCCGTTCCTGAAATGCCGGCAAAGAGGACGGCCGCCAACACGGCGGAATAGGCGGTGCCGCCCTTGATCTTGCCGACGAGAATGGTGGTGAAGCGGATCAGGCGGTCCGAAATGCCGCCGCGGTTCATGAGTTCGCCGGCAACGATGTAGAAGGGCGCGGCGAGGAGGACGAAGCTGTCGAGCCCTGCGAACATCTTTGCGACGATGCTCAGCATCGCCAGTTGCTCGACATAGAGCCCGACGATCGCGGCGAGCCCGAAGGCAAAGGCTATCGGCAGTCCGCCGAGCAGTAGAATAGCGAGGGAGAGCGCAATTGCACTCACATCAACTGTCCCTTTTCGCCGGCCTCAACTTCGGTAGGGGGATCGATCGAGTCCCAGATCTTGGCGAGCGACACCAGGAGCAACAGCAGGCCGCCAAGCGCGATGGCGCCGTAGACCCAGTAAATCCGGATGCCCGTCGTCGGGGCCGTCTGCATGCCATTGAGGTAGACGTAGACTGAGCCTTGCCAGAGGACGAAGCCGGAGAACACCGCCGTGAAAAAGTGGAGAATGGCCTTGTGCCAGGCTTGGAATGTCGCCCCGCCCGAGCCCGCGAACATGTTCATGTCGAGATGTTCGTCATACCAGCTTGCCACGGTGGCTCCGAAGAACGTCATCCAGATCGCAAGATAGCGAATGCCTTCCTCGCTCCAGGAGATCGCACTCAACATGCCGTAGCGCATGAAGACGGCGGCGAGATTGACGATGACGATGGCGATCAGAAACCAGCCTGCCGCATGGTCGCAGAAACGCACCAGGTTCCGGACTGCGGCCCGAAAGGAACGCATGTTGCCGTTAAGACGCTCGGCGGCGCGACCACGGGGCCGCGCCGCCAGACTCTGCGAATCGCATCTCAGTTGCCGTAGACAGCCTTCTTGGCTTCTTCGGCGGCGGCGAGCACCTTGTCGACGACGTCCTTGCCTGCCTGGCTGGCGATGAACTCCACCACCGCCTTCTGTGACGCCTGGCGGAACATCTCCTTTTCAGATGGCGTATTCACGTGCACTTGCAAGCCGGCCTTGCGAATGTTCTCCGTGGCCGCGATGGCGTCGTATGCCTTGCGCGAATTGGCGACTTGCGCATGCAGCCGTGCACCTTCCTGCAGGATCTTCTGATGGTCGGGCGACAGGCCGTTGAACTTGGCGTCGTTGATGATGATGAGATGCATGCCGTAGATGTGCTCGTTCACGCTCATGAACTTCTGCACTTCATAGATCTTGGCATCCCACACCGTCGTCGAAGCGTTCTCCTGGCCGTCGACGACGTTCGTCTTCAGCGCCGGCATGGTCTCGGGCCATGCGATCGGCGTCGCGGTCGCGCCGAGCGACTGCATGAACGCAACGTAGACCTGACTCTGCATGGTCCGCATCTTCAGACCCTTCATGTCCTCCGGCGTCTTGATGGCGCGCTTGCTGTTGGTGAGGTTGCGGAAGCCATTTTCCGACAGTGCGAGCGTACGGATGCCTGTCGCTTTGCGCATGTCTTCGGTCATCTCCCGCATGAACCTTCCGTTCATGAACTCCCAGGCAACGGCCGAGGACGGGAAGAGATAGGGGATCTGAAACGCTTGCATCGGCTTGTGGAAGGAGCCGAGAACGCTGTCGTCGGTGAGCGCGAAGTCGAGCGTGCCATTCTTCACCTGCTCGGTCACCTGCAGCGAGCCGCCCATGGTGTTCCAGAACAACCGAACCTCGAGCTGCCCGTTCGACTTGAACTCTATGTAGTCCTTCATCGACTTGATGCCGACGGCCATACCGTCCGTCGGGTGGTCGTTGGCGCCGACCGAAAAGCGCAAGGTTGTCTTGCTCTGGGCCGCTGCGGCTCCGGTCAGCGCGAGTGACGCAACGAGTGTGATCGCAAGTGCACCTGTCTTGAGCATGCCTTCCTCCATTGGTGAGACTCCCGACGGCGTGTTCGGAATACGCCAATTGGCACTATTGGACGAGCCGTGCCCACAATGGCCTGCGGCCGGCCCCCTTTTTGTTATAACAAGCTGGCGAGGCGATCCGGCCCTGTCAAGCGATACGGCGCCTGCCCGCTCGTCACCGAGGTGTAGCCAGTCCCCCGAGCAGTCTTGCACGCTTGCGCCGGAACAGATCGGTGTCCAGGACAGCCGGGTTGAGGATGCTCGACGGCAGGTTGCCAGCAGCGAAGCCTTGGAGCTCTCGCGCGATCACCGCCAACACACCCCGGCGCAGTTCATAGGTGTCGCAGATGGCATGCGGCGAGAGCACCACGTTGTCGAGATTTGCTAGCGGATCCGCCGCAGGCAGCGGCTGCGCCTCGAAGACGTCCAGGCCCGCCGCGGCAATGCGCTTCTCGCCCAGGGCTTCGACCAGTGCCTTTTGGTCGATGATGGGGCCGCGACCGACATTCACGATCACCGAGTCGGGCCTCATGAGGGAGAACTCTCGCGCGCCGAGCATGCCGCGGGTCTCCACGGTCAGTGGCGCGCAGATCGCAACGAAGTGGCTCTCCGCCAGAAGCCGATCGAGCGGCACGGCCTCCGCCCCGAGCGCCGCCGACCGCTCGGGCGTCAGGCGCGGCGAGTAGGCGAGTATCCGCATACGAAACGGTGCCACGATACGGATCAGCTCCGCCCCGATGCGACCAGGCCCAATGACGCCGAGCGTCTTGCCGTAGATCTCGTGGCCGCGATGGTTCTGGCGGTCGTCCCAGCGCCCGTTGCGGGTCAACTGATCCAGGGCGACGACGTGGCGGCTTGCGGTGAGCATGAGGGTCAGCGCCCCAGCCGCTGTCCCTTCCGTCAGGGCATCCGGCACATTGAACAGCGCGATACCGAGTCGTGTCAGCGCGTCGATGTCGATCTTGTCGACGCCGACGCCGGCCCGCGCCACGATGACGAGGCGCTCTGCCGTTGCGACCGATGCCTCCATCAGGTACTGGCCGAGCAGCACGAGCCCATCCACGCCGTCAAGCGCCGCCGCGGGCACGGCCTCGCTTTGCGGCGCCGCCGGCAGCAGCGTCAGGTCGAATAGCCCCTCCCTGAAAGCGTCGAAGCCGAGATCGGCCGGGCTATCCGGACCCGTCGTATGAAGGTAGTCGCCGCTCGCGACGAGCTTCATACGTCGCGTCATGGTCAAAACCGGGTCGCCCAGTCGCGTCTGAACAGAGGCAGGAATGCGTCCTTGTCGAAGGGGTGGGCAAGCGCAACCTCCGGCCTGAACTCCCCGACGCCGAGGCCGGGGCGATCGGGAATGTCGTAGTGGCCGCCGACCGGCCGCGGGGCATGCTCCAGCAAATCGAAGCGCATCTCGACATCGTACTCGCAAAAGCTCTCCTGCATGACGAAGTTGGAGGTGCAGGCGTCGAGCTGTACCGCAGCCGCCGTTGCCACCGGGCCGAACGGATTGTGAAAGGACACCGGAATGTAGGCCGCATCCGCGATGGCGGCGATCTTCTTGCCCTCCATGATGCCGCCGATGTGAATGAGATCGGGTTGCAGCACATCGACCTCGTTGGTGGCGAGCAGCGACTGGAGGAGATAGCGGCTTGTGCAACGCTCTCCCGTCGCCAGTCGTTGGGGAATTGTCCGGCCGACCGCAGCGAGCGCGCCATGGTTGTCGGCGTCGACCGGCTCCTCCATCCAGTAGATGCCGTGCGGCTCCAGCTTGCGGCAAATGTCCACCGCCGATCCGACGCTGAAGCGGCCGTGGGCATCGATCAGCACATCGACATCCGGGCCGACGCCCTGCCGGACCGCAGCCACGAGGTCGATCGCGCCGCGAACGTCCGCTGCACGCGGGTCGCGACCGCAATCGCCGAACGGATCGAACTTGAGTCCGCGATAACCCGTCCGCGCCACGGCGGCCGCGGCCCTCTCCATCTCGACCGGCGTCTTTGCCTGACCGTACCAAGCATTGGCGTAGGCCGGCAGCCGCTCATGCATGCGTCCGCCCAACAGGTCATAGACGGGCCGATCCAACGCCTTCCCGACGATATCCCACATGGCCATCTCGATCGCCGCGATCGCGCTGTTTATGATCGGCCCGCGCATGAACTCGTTGCGCAGCGCGTCGTGAAAAAATCGCTCAATGGAAAAGGCGGACTGGCCGATCACATAGCGGTGCGCGAGCTGATCGATGGCGGCCGCCACGGCCTGGGGCTGGTATTCGAGCGAGCCCTCGCCGACTCCATTGATGCCGTCGTCGGTCGAGACGTGGGCGAATACGCAATTGCGCCAGCGCATTCCGACGACGTAAGCCGTGACCCGCGTGATGCGGCAGTCCTTGCGGCTCGACGCCGTACCGACTGTCGAGTTCATCTGCTCCCCGCCCGACCCCGTCATGACCATGCTTTAGATGAGGCGGCCGTTGCCCACACTTTCACGGCTTTCTTCCCTTGGGTTTCGTTTTAAGCGACTCGATATTGACGCAGCTGACGAGGGAACCGGTTTCCAGATGCGCGAGCACCGTGTCGACCGAGCGCACCCGCATATCGACCAGCGAATCCGGACTGTAGAAGGCGGCGTGCGGAGAAAGCGTGAGGCGGCCTTCGAGCCAGGCTTCGCGTTTGATCCAAGCGCGCACGAGCTTGTGTTCGGCGTCGGCGGGCTCGCGCGGCAGCACGTCGAGGCCGGCGGCGGCGACGCGGCCCGCGCGCAAGGCGTCGTAAAGCGCGTCGAGATCGACGATGGCGCCGCGCGCGGTGTTGACCAGGACCATTCCCTTTTTGGCGCGCGCGAAGGCCTCCGCGCCGATCAGACCCGCCGTCTCCGGCGACGAGGGCGCGTGCACGCTCAGCACGTCGGCCACTTCCATCAGCTCGCCGAGCGACTTCATGCGCTTGGCACCGACCGCGATCTCCATGCCCGAGGACAAGAACGGATCGAAGAACGCGATCTCCATCCCGAAGCCGCGCGCGCGTGAGGCGGCGGCGAGCCCGATGCGGCCCAGCCCGACCACGCCGAACACCGCACCGCGCAGCCGCCGGACCACCGGCGCCTTGGCGTGGCTCCAATTGCCGGCGGGATCGGTGCGCAGCGCGTCGTGATAGGTCGCCGTACCGCGCGTCAGCGCGAGCGTCAGCGCGAGCGCGTGGTCGGCGACCTCCGACGTGCCGTAATCGGGCACGTTGAACGTGGCCACGCCGCGTCTTCCCCAGCCCGCGAGATCGATCAAGTCGTAGCCCACGCCCGAGCGCAGCACCGCGCGTACTTTCGGCCAGTCGGCGAGCTTGCCCTCGATGCGCGTGCCGGCCGGGTAGTGGACGATGGCATCGGCCTTCGCCCGCACCGAAGCGGGGATCGGTTCGGACTTCGCCCGGTCCATCGGCTGGATATAGAGCTCGCAGCGCCCCTTGGCCGCGCGCCGCTCGAGATCGGGTGCGCCGTGCGGGAACTGGCTGAGGACGACGAGCATCGCTTCAGCCTCCCCGAATCGCGGCGATGGTCTGGCCCATCTTCACGACCGTCCCTTCGGCAACGAGGAGTTTGCCGACCACGCCCGCGACGGGCGCTTCGATCTCGACCACGGTTTTGTCGGTCTCGATCTCGGCCACCAGCGCGCCCTCGGCAATCCTCTGGCCCTCGGCCACGCGCCAGCGCACCAGCTTGCCTTCGCTGACCGTCAGATCGCCGAAGGGCATCTTGACCGGCGTGCCCTCCACCGCGAACGCCGGCGCGGGTGTCGCCACGCTCGCGACGGGCGCCATGCGCAGGCGTTCGACCAGTGCGGCCGCCAATCGCGCATCGCGGCCGTTGCGCCGGATCGGGTCGGCGTGGCCCGCGCGCGCGCGCCGCGCCGCGTGGACGATCGCCTCAGTGCCAACGAGCATGGCGCGCTCCAGCGAGGGTGCAAACGGATGGGGAACCGGATCGGTGTGCAGCCGCGCCACGGGCCCGTCGAGTTCGTCGAAGGCGAGCTCGTTGATCGACTGGGCGAGTTCGGCACCCACACCGAACATCGCGTAACCTTCGTCCACGACCAGCAAGCGATGCGTCTTGCGCACGCTGGCCGCGACCGTATCGACGTCGAGCGGCTGGATGGTGCGCAGATCGACGACCTCGATCGACAAGCCCTCGCCCGCCAGTATCTCGGCGGCTTCGAGCGCGCGGTGCACGAGCTGGCCCGCGCTGGCGATCGTCAGATCGGTACCTTCGCGCGCGATCCGCGCCACGCCGAACGGCACGTAGTGATCGCCCGCGGGCACCATTCCCTTACTCGCGAACAGCGCCTTGGACTCAAGCATCAGGACCGGGTCGCGCGCGTTGAGCGCGGTCTTCATCAGTCCCTTGGCGTCGGCGGGTGTCGAAGGCAGGCAGACGATAAGGCCGGGGATATGCGCCCAGGCGGGATGGTAGGTGCCGCTGTGATGGGGGCCCGCCGAGCGGACGGCGCCCGAACCCGCCCGCACGACCATCGGCGCCTCGACGAGGCCGTTGGACATGTAGCGCAGCTTGGCCGCTTGCAGCGCGATCTGGCCGGCGGCCTCGAACAGGAAATCGGCGAACATCAGATCGGCGATCGCGCGCAC
>VGEI01000166.1 GCA_016869415.1 Alphaproteobacteria bacterium | reverse complement strand
CCGCATTCCTATATTTGTATATTGCGGCGCAAAAATCAATGGGCGGAGAATGAATCTATCCGGGAACTACATTAAAATATTGATCTATAAATATTATTTTAAGACAATCTAGCCCACAACATAGCTGGAGCAACGCCCCTTCTTCGCACTCGCACACCAGGAGGGTAGTACCCCACCGCCGCAAGCGGGGGCTATACTCTCTGGCGGGCACTCAAGACCGGGGCATAATGACAGAAGAGGCATGGTGCCGGATGTCTCGCGACGGTCACGTCGCGGTGGTCGACATCGGGGGCGAATGGACGCTGCCGCATGCCGGACGGCTTGAGCGTATCGTCGCGGATGTCGAGCGCACTGCGGCGCCGTCAGCCCGCATCCATCTCGATAAGCTGCAGTCCCTCGACACGGTCGGCGCCTGGCTCCTCCAACGGCTGATCCGTCGGCTGGAGAACCATGGCGCCGCCATCACGGTCGCCGATGTCTCGCCCGAGCATCAGGTCCTGCTGCAGCGCATGGTACTCCCACCGGCGCGCCAGACACTCTCCCGCCCCTATGTCTCGGCCCTTCACGCCCTGGTCGAGCGCATCGGCCGCTCCTCGATCGACATCGTGGATGAGGCTCACGAGCTGGTCAGCTTCCTCGGGGTCACAACGATCGCTCTCCTCCGCGCCGTTCTCCAGCCGCGCCGCCTGCGCTTCATCGCGCTCGCCAGCCATGTCGAACGTGTCGGACTCAACGCGCTGCCCATCGTCGGGCTGCTATCGTTCCTGATCGGCGTCGTGCTCGCCTACCAGGGGGCCGACCAGCTGCGCGCCTTCGGCGCGGAAATTTACAGCGTCAATCTCCTGGGGGTGTCGGTGCTGCGCGAGATCGGCGTCCTGCTGACCGCAATCCTAGTCGCCGGCCGCTCCGGCAGCGCCTTCACGGCCGAGATCGGCACCATGAAGGTCAACGAGGAGATCGACGCCATGAAGACGCTGGGCCTGGACATCATGGATGTCCTGGTCCTGCCGCGCCTGCTGGCGGTGGTGATTGCGTTGCCGCTGCTTACCTTCTTCGCCGACCTCGCAGCTCTGGTCGGCGGCGCCATTATGTCGTTCGTGGTCCTCGGCATCTCGCTTGCTCAGTTCCTCGAGCAGCTCCAGAGCTTCGTCAACCAGTCGACCTTCTGGGTCGGCTTCATCAAGGCGCCGTTCTTCGCCGTTCTGATCGGACTGGTCGGCTGCTACGAAGGCCTGAAAGTCGCAGGCGGAGCGGAAAGCGTCGGTCGAATGACCACCAAGGCGGTCGTCGAATCGATCTTCCTGGTGATCGTGGCAGATGCTGCCTTTTCCATCATGTTCTCCTGGCTAGGCTACTGATGCCGCCAGCCGACGAGCCGATCATCCGCGTCCGTGGACTAGTGACGCGCTTCGGCACGCAGACGGTCCATGACAATCTCGACCTCGACGTGCGGCGCGGCGAAATTCTGGCGTTGGTCGGCGGCTCCGGCACCGGCAAGTCGGTCCTGCTGCGCACGATCCTCGGGCTCAAGGAACCCGATGGTGGCGCGATCGAAATCTTCGGCCGACAGCTCGACGCATTGTCGGTTCAGGAACGCCTGAGCATTCAACGACGTTGGGGCGTCCTCTTTCAGAATGGGGCGCTCTTCAGTTCGCTGACCGTCGCTCAGAACATCCGGGTCCCATTCCGCGAGAACACGACGCTGTCGCACAAGCTGGTGAACGATCTGATCCGGCTCAAGATCCAGCTGGTCGGCCTGCCGCAAGAGGCTGGCGCGAAGTTCCCGTCCGAGCTGTCGGGCGGAATGAAAAAGCGCGCCGCGCTGGCTCGTGCCTTGGCACTCGACCCCGAGATCCTGTTCCTCGACGAGCCGACTGCCGGCCTCGACCCGATAGCGGCTGGCGACTTTGACAATCTGATCCGCGACCTGCAGCGCAGCCTCAACCTGACCGTCGTAATGGTGACACACGATCTCGACACCCTAGCAGCGATCACGGACCGGATTGCTGTTCTACTCGATCGCCGTATTATGGTGGGAACGATGAGTGAGCTGATGGCACTGCCGCATCCGTGGATCAGGGAGTACTTCCACGGACCCCGCGGCCGGGCCCTGCAAGCTGCGCAGCGAGGGGCATGATGGAAACCCGTGCGAACTATTTTTTCGTCGGGCTTTTCGTCCTGGCGCTGGTGGCCGGCACCTTTGTGCTCGTCATGTGGCTCGGCCGGTCGGGCCTGCAGGACGACCGGACCTCCTACTACATCTACGTCCGAGGCTCGGTCACCGGCCTGCAGAACGGCGCACCGGTCCAGTATCGCGGCGTCCCCGTAGGCACGGTGACGGACATCGCCATCGATGCCGAAAATCTCGAGCTAATCCAGGTCACGGTGGCGATCAAGGCCGGCACGCCGATCAAGACCGATACCGTCGCCACGCTCCAGCTTCAGGGCATCACGGGCCTCAGCTTCGTCCAGCTCTCGGGCGGAACCCGCGACGCGCCGCCGCTCGAGCCGCCGGCCGGCAAGCGGCGCGCGCGCATCGCCTACAAGCCCTCGCCCCTCGAGAAGATTGTGGAGGACGTGCCGGAGGCGATCGGCCAGGTCGTCGCGCTCGCCGGGCGTGCCAACGACCTTCTCAGCGACGACAACCTGGCCGCGATCACCAGCATCATCGGCAATGTCGATCTGCTGGCAACGACCGTGGGCGAGTCCAGGGCCGAGATCAAACGAGCCGTCGCCAACGCGGCCGGCACGATGGAGGCAGCGCAGAAGACCGCAGCGGCGATGGAAACCCTGGCTAACGAGCTGCGCACCGTCGCGGCGGACCTCGGTAAAGATGCACGCACCGCGACCCGCACGGCCGAGGAAACTGCCCGTGGCTTCAGCCGCCTCGCATCGGAACTGCAGAGCATCGCCGGTGAGTTCCGCACTCCGCTGCGCGACTTCAGCGAAGCCGGCTTCCATGAGCTGTCGCAGCTTCTGATCGATACGCGCGCCCTGGTCACCAGCCTCAACCGCATCGCCATCCAGTTCGAACGGGATCCTGCGCGCTTCCTGTTCGGCGACCAGCAGAAGGGCTTTGAGGCACGATGATCTCCCTCCCACTTCTGACGCGACTCACCTTCCTGGCCGGACTCACCCTGGCCGCGGCATCTTGCGCGCTTCCCGGCGCAGGCGAGCCGCCGCAGCTCTACACGCTGACACCGAAAAGCACCTTCGACGCCAACCTGCCACGGGTCGAATGGCAGCTGGTGGTCGAGCGACCTGTCGCTTCAGCCGGCATCAACACCCAACGCATCGCGCTGCAGCGTTCTCCGGTCACTCTCGATTACTTCGCCCGCGCCAACTGGACCGATCAGGCCCCGGCCCTCGTCCAGACGCTGCTCATCGAGTCCTTCGAGAATTCGGGGAAGATCCGGGCCGTAACCCGGGAATCCAGCCAGCTGCGCGCCGACTACATCCTGCAGACGGAGCTGCGCGAGTTTCAGGCGGAGTACGACAAGCCGGGCCAGCCTCCCCAGGCCCACGTTCGTCTCAACGGCAAGCTCATCCGCATGCCGGATCGCACGATCATTGCCAACCTTACGGCTGACCGGCTGGGGCGTGCTGAGAAGCCGGATATCGAGAGCGTGATCCTCGCCTTCGACGAAACCCTGGGCAAGGTGATGAAGCAGATGGTCGAATGGGCGCTTGTTGCGCCGGGGACAACCAGCCGTCCGACGCGCAATTGATCGGCGGAGCTACGAACGCGGCTCGACGCCGAGCAATGCGATCACTTCAGGCTCGCGCTCCGACCACTTGGCCCAGTCAGCGGGTCCAAGCCCATACTTGTTGCGATGATCGGGTCGCGCGCCACTGGCCATGAGCAGGCGCAGCATCTCGATCCTTCCGCGGGCCGCCGCAAACATCAGGGCCGTGTTGCCGACATCGGTCGCCGCGTCAACGCGCGCGCCCTTAGCCAGGAGACGCTGCACGATCTCGGTATGGCCCCGTGCGGCCGCACGCATCAGGGGTGTCTCGCCGCCAGGTCCGGGTTGGTCGGGACTGACATCGCCCGCCAGAAGCCGATCCACCGCCGTGGCGTCGCCTGCCTCCGCCTTTACCAGAAGTTCGTTGCTGCTCATCGCCCGCGACTAGAGACCGGCGGCGGCGACCGCGTCAAGCTGCATGTGTCGCCTAGAAGAGATGCTGGCCGCCGGTGATGAATATCTCGGACCCGGTGACGTAGCCAAAATCGGCCTCGCACAGGCGGTGGATCACCGCCGCGACCTCGTCTGTCGTACCCATGCGCTGCATCGGAATACGCGTGATCAGGGGTTCGTACTCGGGGCCGATCATCTCCGTCTCGATCTCGCCCGGCGCCACGGCGTTGACACGCACCCCAAGCGGCGCGAACTCGACCGCCATCTCGCGCGTCAGCGCTGAGAGCGCTGCCTTCGACGTCGAATAAGCCGAGCCGGCGAACGGATGCGCCGCATGGCCGGCAATCGAGGTGACGTTGACGATGGCACCCTTGCCGCGGCCGAGGGCGGCAGCGAAGCCCCGGGCGAGCTCCAGCGCAGCAAAGACGTTAAGCTCGAAAACCGAGCGCCATTCCTCGATCTCCCCGTGCAGAATCCCGAGGCGCTCGCGATACGGCGTCTTGGGCGAAACGCCCGCATTGTTGACCAGCGCGTGGAGCGGGGCACCGGCGAGCACCTGGTCGACGTCGACGATGAAGCGCTCGCGCGACTGGGGCTGCGCCAGATCAGCGACGAAATGATGGCTCCAATTGGGATCCCGCCGGCAATCGGCCGGCACATCTTCGCGCGAGCAGGTGAAGACGTTCCAGCCGGCCTCGCTAAAGCGGCGGACGGTGGCGTGCCCGATTCCGCGACTGGCACCCGTCAGGACGAGGTTCCGCCTGTCCGTCACATCCCCGCCGATCAATGCGCCATCAGGACCGGAAGCTCGGCGGAGGTCAGCACATGCTTGGTCACGCTGCCGTAGATGAGCTGCCGCAGCCGGCTCTGCGTGTAGGCGCCCATCACCAGGAGCCCCGCACCCTCGCGCTTCGCAGCGGCCAGCAGTTCACCGCCGGCGGCCGGTGTGATGTCGAGAGGATCGCGTGCCTGCGCCCGGACGCCGTGCCACTGCAGATAGTCGACGAGCCCGGCAGACTCTGCGACCTTGCCTGCCACGTTCGACGATATGATCAGCACCCGGCTCGACGCGGAAAGCAGCGGGATAGCGCCACCGATGGCGCGGGCGGCCTCGGCGCTGCCGGTCCAGAAGATGACGACGGGGGAGTCGACCGGCGGCACGGCCAAGGGTACCGGCGGAGCGACGAGAACCGGCTTGCCGGTATCGAACAGTGCCGTCTCTAAGAGCACAGTGGAGGCGCCGGAATCGTCGGCCGGCGGGCGTCCCAGCGCGATGACGTCGGAGAGCCGGCCGCGGCGGGCCATGCACTCCTCTTCGGCGCCGACATCCTCGCGCCATGCCACCGTGGCCCCGCCGCCCGCCTCGCCGGGATGGGTAATCAGCTTGAGGCCGCTCGCCGCTCGCCAGGCATCGAAGGCCGCGCGCGCCTTGCCGCTGCGCGTACCGGCGTCGCGCTCGGCGGCCGTCATGATCTGCTCGATGAGAACACCTGAAGCACCTTCGCCGAGGAAGGGTATCGCATCACGCGGGTCGCCCTTGATATGAAGGGCGTCGATATGCGCCCCGAAGCGTCGCGCCAAGCTAAGCGCGACGTCGAGCGTGGCCTTATCGTTGTCCCGGCCAGTGACAACGGCCAGGACGATCTTCAGCGTCATGTCGGCCTCCTCTGTTCAGCCTCTCCGTTCGTCGTGCGGAGATGGTCCCTTTGCCGCTACATGCGTAGCACTCACTCTAGCCTCGCGAAGCGCCAGGGTCTAGCCGCGGCAGGCGCTCTAGCCTCATGCAAAAGTCTTGCGCGGCTCCTCGATCCCCGCGGGATCCTGATGGATCAGAACCTCGGCGTTCGGATAGGCGTTCAATATGTCGCGCTCCACCGCGTCCGAGACCTCATGTGCGCGCTGCAGGCTCATGGCTCCGTCCATCTCCAGGTGCAGTTGGATGAACAGGTCGGGACCCGAGGAGCGGGTGCGCAGATCGTGGACGGCTCGGACCTCGGGATGCGTCAGGGCGAGGGCACGCAGCCGGCCGCGGTCGGCGTCCGGCAGCTCGCGATCCATCAGACGGTCGAGGGATTTGCGACCGACCACCCAAGCGCTGCGCAGCAGGAAGGCGGCGATGGCCACGGCAAACAGCGGGTCGAAGAGCTGCCAGCCGAGCCAGGATGACAACAATAGCGACAGAATGACGCTGCCGTTCAGCAGCAGGTCGCCCTGGTAGTGAAGCGAATCGGCATCGATGGCGACCGACCCGGTGGCGCGGATAACGCTCCGCTGATAGGTGACCAATCCCAAGGTCAGCAGAATCGACAGCACCGTGACACCGATGCCGATCTCGACATGGGCGAGGCGCGAGGGGACGGCCAAGCGATTGAGCGCCTCGAGCACCAGGAGAACCGATGAGCCGGCGATGAAGGCGGCCTGCGCCATACCCGCCAGCGGTTCGGCCTTGCCATGGCCGAAGCGATGCTCGCTATCGGCAGGGGCAAGAGCATGGCGCACCGCCACCAGGTTGACCAGCGATGCGGCCGCGTCGAGCAACGAGTCGAGCAGGCTGGCCAGCACGCTCACTGAATCGGTAATCAGCCATGCCACGGTCTTAGCCGTGACCAGGATTGTCACGACGGCGGTCGAGGCGTAGGTCGCCCGCTTCATCAGTTGCGCCCGCCGCTCCGGCGCGAGGGTCATGGCGGTCGTGGCGGTCATGGAAACAGCCTGACGCGGCGCCAGCCATCGCCCTCGCGGTCGTACTGCACGCGATCATGCAGGCGGAAGGGGCGGTCCTGCCAGAACTCGAGGCGCTCGGGCACCAGCCGGTAGCCCGACCAGAAGGACGGGCGCGGGATATTGCCGAGACCGAATCTCAGCGTGTACTCGGCCACCCGCTTCTCAAGGGCCAGCCGACCCTCCAGCACCCGTGACTGTTGTGAGGCCCAGGCGCCCAGCTGCGCACCGCGCGGCCTCGTGGAGAAGTACTCGTCGGCTTCGGCGTCGGAGACGGGCTCCGTGATGCCCTCGATACGCACCTGGCGGCCGAGCGCCTTCCAATAGAACAGCAGGGCAGCCCGGGGGGTGTTGCGCAGGTCGTTACCCTTGCGGCTCTCCAGGTTCGTATAGAAGACGAAGCCGCGCTCGTCGGCCGCCTTGAGCAGAACCATGCGCGCCGCCGGCTGGCCCCTGGAATCGACCGTAGCCAGGGTCATGGCGGTGGGGTCGCTGGACTCCTTCTCGCGGGCTTCGGCAAACCACGAATGGAATACCGAAAACGGGTTGGCGTAGGGCTCTAGCCCGATACCGCTCGGCGAGGCTGGGAGATCGTCGGCCATCTTGAAGGTCTTAGGCGCAAGGGAAATATAATATCCGGTTGGCTCGTTTTAAGCGACCGCAAACCGTCCCTGTTTCTCTGTCTTTTAAGGGGATTAGCCAT
>VGEI01000165.1 GCA_016869415.1 Alphaproteobacteria bacterium | reverse complement strand
CTTTAGACGCACTCCTTTGGGCATTTCTTGATCCTTTCCAGTGTCAGAAAATCGGCATTTTCCCTCACTCGAACTGGATCAGTTTTTTCACGCCGGTCACAATCACGGGACGGGTAACGTACAGCCAGCAAATCCTCAAAGAGTTTGGCTGGATCAGTACGGGGAAAGGCCTTGGCGTGGACTCCGTCAGACCTGTGAGTGGTTACAGCCTGCGGTGACCCTTCTCAGCTCACAACGCGGATCATGTCTTCAGGGGTGTCGATAAGATAATCCGGCCCTGCGATTTGCAGCAGGGCGGAGGACTGGTAGCCCCAGGTGACCCCAATCGTTTGCACGCCAGCCAGTTTGCCCTGGGTAATATCGCCCTGGGTATCGCCTACCATATAGGTACAGGCTGGCTCTTGCGCAAATAAGGCGCAGGCGGCAGTGATTTTTGCCGCTTTGGGCCGTGGGTCTGCGCCATCGAAAATCTGTGAGATGTAGGGGGTCAGGGCATTGACCTCGAGTACACGTTCGACTTCGGCTCGCGCACTCGCTGTGACCACGACTAACACGCTGTGGGCGGCCAGGCGAGGAATGATCTGGGCAATGCCGGGAAACAACTCTGGGAGGCTGGTTTCCTGGCGCTGTAACGCCAACACCTGGGAGTGAAACAAGGGGGTGTGCTCGGCAGACATCCCCAGCAGAGCACCCAGAGCAGGAAACGTTAAATTGGCAATGGTGCGGAAATCCTCTTCCCGCGGTGCGCGTCCGTGCCCGATCAAGGCCTGGGCCTGGCGGACAATGCCAAGCAGGCGGGCCAGCGAATCGACTAATACGCCGTCATAATCAAAGGTCATGAGCATAAGGGATGGCGCCAAAATAACTTCCCGATCTACATTTTTTGAGGTACAGCCCAGTAGTTCCATTTTGGAAGGAACGGATAGGAAAATCTATCCGCCCCAGGCTGCGTTGCACCGCACGATTTGGCCATTCTCCCGCTCCCTGGTCCCGGTTTGACGGCGCACAATGCAGCTTATGTCGCCCCACGAGCCGCTATTGGTAAAACGGCAGGAGGCGATCGCGCGAAGCCGGCGACAGGCGAAGTGCGCCCGCATTGCGGCAATACCAGCGAGAATCGCACGACGGGGGCGTGGCATGGCGGTCAAGCCGACGATCCTGCTGCGACGGACGTTGTCGCTACGCGATCCCACCTTCCGGGAGGGCAGGAGCCGGGCTATCCTGCCCTCAACCGGGGGCGGATCGGCCGCCCATCTGGGAAATGTCGGATTATAGCGACGGCAGCCCATCGCGCCACGCCTCGCCGTCGCCAGCATTCCTGCTATGCTTTGTGAATCATGGAGGGCGACATGGCACGGCCGGTTCTTCTCGATGGCGGCATGGGCGGCGAGTTGGTGCGCCGCGGCTACGACTCGCCGCATATCTGGTCCGCGCGCGCGCTCATCGAGGCGCCGGACATCGTGCGCCAGGTGCACGAAGACTTTCTCGACGCGGGCGCCGAAATCATCACCACCAGCAACTATTCCTGCACGCCCAAGATTCTCGGGCGCGCCGGGCACGGCCACAGGGTGCAAGAACTCGTGGGCCGCGCGCGCGACTTGGCGAACGAGGCGCGCGCGAAGAAGGGCAAGGCAGGCACCAAGATCGCGGGCTCCCTCCCCCCGCTCGTCGGCACCTACGACCCCGAAATGGTCGAGCCCGTCGCCACCATGCGCGAGGTCTATGGCGAGATCGCCGAAACGCTGGCGCCAGGTGTGGACGTCATCATCGTCGAGAGCATGACGACGGGAGCCGAGGCTCGCGCCGCCGCGGAGGCCGCAGCTGCCACGGGGAAGCCCGTGTGGGTGTCCTACATCCTCATGGATTCGGGCGCGCCCCAGGTCCGGTCGGGCGAAAGCATCGCGGATGCGGTCAAGGCGCTCGACGGCGTGCCGAACGTGGAGGCGATTCTCTTCAATTGCTGCTCGCCCGAGGCGATCACGGGCGCCATGGCCCCGTTGAGAAAGGCGACCGCGAAAAAAGTGGGCGGGTATGCGAATGCGTTCCGACCCATTCCCGATCGCTACAACCGAGAGCGCGACGGGCGGCGCGCGCTGCGCGAGGACGTGACGCCCGGCGGCTACGCGGGCGCGGTCGCGCACTGGATCAAGGACGGCGCCGACATCATCGGCGGATGCTGCGGCACGGGGCCCGCGCACATCCGTCGTTTGGCGGAGCTGCGCGGCTAGGCCAACCGCTTTTCCATGAAATGGATAGGAAAATCTATCCGCCCCAGGCTGCGTTGCGCCGCACGATTTGGCCATTCTCCCGCTCCCCGGTCCCGGTTTGACGGCGCACAACGAGGCTTATGTTGCCCCACGAGCCGCTATTGGTAAAGATGCGTGGCGCATTTCATCACCACGTTTCGACAGATGACGGGCCTTTCACCCAGCGCCAGCCGCGCGGCGCGAACGCAGGCAACGCCGCCCGCCGCCTCCTAACCCGGGCCGGCACGGCGCCACAACAAGCCTCGGCGGGCCGCGCGCGCTTCAGCGCCTAGGGGCCGCCGGCTCAACGAGCAAAGTCGCGCAGCACCCGGCCCGCATGGCGCTCGGTGCGCCGGCCGTCGTGCATCGCGAGCTCGCCGTTGACCATCACGTGCACGATGCCGCCGGGATACACGCGCGGCTGGCTCGCACTGAAGCGGCTTTCGATCTGCTCGGGGTTGAACACCGTGACGTCGGCCCACTGCCCCACGGCGAGGCGGCCCCGATCCGCCAGGCCCAGGCGTGAAGCGGGCAGTGACGTGATGCGGCGGATCGCTTCGGCCAGCGTGAGCACCTGCCGATCGCGCACGTAGTGCTGCAAGAAGCGCGCGGCCCAGCCGTAGCCGCTGAGCGAGAAGAGCTGCTCCGCAAGCGCCCCGTCCGGCGCCAGGGCGGCCGTGTCGGATATGACGGCGCATTCGCTCTCGCGCATGAAGAGCTCGATCTCGCGTTCGCTGAAGCTTTGTGTCGCCCACATCAGGCACGGCGCGTCGTCGCCTTCTTCGATCAGCATGTCCATCGCCGCGTCGTAGGGATCCACGCCGCGCTGGCGCCCGATCTCGACGAAGGTGGTGCCGATCAGCGCGCGGTTGGCGTGCGCGTTGAGCAGCTTCACCCTTTCCCACTGCTGGGCCTTCACGATCAGCAGCATCGGCGCCGGGTTGTCCTTCACCTTCTGCCGCACCGCAGGGTCTTTGAGGCGCTCGAGCGTCGCGCGCGTGCCGCCCTCGCGCACCCACTTGGGGAGGATGGCGATCACGCTGGTGTTGTTCCAGTCGTGCGGGATGACGTCGAAGGCCACGTCCACGCCATGCCGGCGCGCGGCGGCGATGAGCTCCAGCGTGTGCTCGCCCGCATAGGGCGGCGCGCCGAACTTGGTCTGCATGTGCGAGATCTGCAGCCGCGCGCGGGATTGCCGTGCGGCCGAGATCGCTTCGCCGAAACCGAGGTCGTAGTACCGGTCGCGGTTGCGCACGTGGCTGGAGTACAGCCGGCCTCGCGCGGCGGCCGCTTCGCACAGCGGCACCAGGTGGTCGGGCGACGAGAGGATGCCCGGCCAGTATTCGAGCCCGGTGGAGAGGCCCGCAGCGCCGTCGTCGAGCGCTTCTTCCACCAGCCGCTTCATGCGCGCGATGTCTTCGATCTCGCCGGCGTGCAACGCATCGCCGAGCACCGCGCGGTGCACGGTTCCGTGGCCGACGAAGGCCGCCACGTTCACGCCCAAGGGGCTGCCGGCCAGCACATCGAGATACTCGCCGAAGGTGCGCCACTGTTGGCCGCGTGCTGCATCGGCCGGCAGACCGGCAGACATCTCCAGGCGTTCACCCCGCTGGCGCAGCGGCGCGCAACTGAGCCCGCACTGCCCCACCACTTCGGTCGTCACGCCCTGGTGCACCTGGCTTTGCGCGCGGCCGTCGACGACGAGCGTGAAATCCGAATGCGTGTGCAGGTCGATGAAACCGGGCGCGACCGCGAGGCCGCTCGCGTCCAGGCGCTGTCGCGCTGTGGCCGGGCTCAGCTCGCCGATCGCCGCCACGCGGCCATCGCGCACGCCCACGTCCTGCACCACGGGTGCGTGGCCCTCGCCGTCGTAGACCATGCCGCCGCTGAAGATCGTGTCGAACATCGCCTACTTCCCCGGGCCGAAGATGAGGTTGGGCAGCCACACCACCGCCTGCGGCGCTGCGACGACGAAGATCATGCCCAGCGTGTAGGCGATGCAGTAGGGAATCACCGCCACCGAGATCTGCTCGACCGTGGCCTTCGCCAGCCGCGCGCCGATGAAGAGGTTGCCGCCCACCGGCGGCGTGAGAAAGCCGATCTCGCAGGTGAGCACGGTGAAGATGCCGAAGGTGATCGGGTCGATACCGGCGGCCACCGCCGCCGGCAGCAGCACCGGCGTGAAGAGGATGATCTGCGCCAACGACTCCATGAAGGTGCCGATGAGGATCAGGAAGATGCCCACCACGAACAGGAACAGCCACTTGTTCTGCCCGATCGGGCCCATGAGCTCGATCGTCCGCTCCGGCAGGTCGTACAGCGCCAGCACCTGGCCGAACGCAGTGGTGGGCGTGATCAGCACCAGGAGCCCGGCGATCAGCGCCGTGAAGCGCAGCGCTTCCATGATGCTGGCCGCGCTGAGCTCCTTGTAGACGAAGAGGCCGACGAAAAGCGCATAGGCCACCGCCACGCCCGCGGCTTCGGTGGGCGTGAAGACGCCGGCGTAGATGCCGCCGAGGATGACGATCGGCGCGCCGAGCGCCCACTTTCCTTCCCACATCGCCCGCAGGAGCGGGCCGAAGGCGAAACGCTCACCGCGGCCGCCGTAGCCCTCGTGCACCGCGATCAACCAGGCGGTGGCCAGCAGCAGCGCGGTGACGACGATGCCCGGGATGATGCCGGCGAAGAACATGCGCGGAATCGAAACCTCGGCCACCAGCGCGTAGATGATCATCAGGTTGCTGGGCGGGATCAGGCTGCCTAACGCCCCGGCCGAGGCGGCCACGGCGCCGGCGTAGCGGCGGCTGTAGCCTTCCTTGACCATCGTCGGGATCGTCACGCTGCCCACCGCGGCGGTGGTGGCGGGGCCCGAGCCGTTGAGCGCCGCGAAGAAGGCGCAGGCGATCACGGTGACGAGGCCGAGGCTGCCCTTGTAGGCGCCCACCAGGCTCGTGGCGATGCGAATCAAGTGGTTCGCCATGCCGCCCTTTTCCATCAGCCGCCCGGCCAGGACGAAAAGCGGTATCGACAGCAGCGGAAACGGCTGAAGCGCCGTGAAGGCGGTCTGCGCCAGCATCGTCTGCGGGATGTCGGCGAGGTAGAGCGCCGCGGCGACGGTGAAGCCGACCACCGCGTAGATCGGCACGCCCATCACCATGAGCACGACGAAGACGAAGACGATGATCGCGACGTCGCTCATCGGCCCGCTTGTCGGAAAGCACTCAGGCTCGGGCTCACAGGTCCGGCACCGCTTCGTCTTCGACCGTCGGGAAGCCCTTGCGGCCGCCGCGCCACCAGCGCAGGTAGACCTCGACCAGCCGGTACAGCATCAGCCCGTTGCCGAGGACGATGACGGTCTGGAACCACTTCGCGTCGATCTTCATCGAGGCGATGATGGTTTGCTGCTGCCACAGCAGAGCGAGGTACTCCCAGCCGTAGATCATCATGAAGACGAGGAACGCGGCCCAGACGAGATCGGCGACGAAGGTGGTGATCCAGGCCGCTCGATATGGCAGCACCATCACTGCGGCCATCATTCGCACGTGGAACTTCTCGTGAACCGCCATTGCGGCGCCGAAGTAGACGGCCCAGGTCATCGCGAACATCGCCACGTCCTCGGTCCAAACGAGGCCGATGTTCAGCGCGTAGCGCGAGAACACCTGCAGGCACACGCACACCGCGATCACGGCCACGAGCGCGCAGGCCGCCCAGTCCTCGACCGGGCGGCCCGCGACGCTGAGGCTCTGGCGCGGTGCGGGCGCGGCGCTCAAGCGACGATCAGGCGAGATTCAGGCGAGGTTCACGCCGCGGCGGCGCGGATCTTGTCGAGCATCGCCTTGAACTCGGGCCCCCGCTCGGCGACAAACTTGTCTTGCAGGGGCAGCACGGCGTTGATGAAACTCTTCTGGTTCGGCCGTGTCACCCTCATGCCGTTGTCGCCGAGGAATTTGCGGATCGTCTCCACTTCGGATTCGACGGTGGCGATCTGATGCTGCCCTGCCTCCTTGGCGCATTGCATGAACGTGCGCTGCTGTTCGGGCGAGAGACGACTCATGAAGCGCGGGCTCGCCAGCAGCGGCGCGAAGCCGGCGAAGTGCTCGAGGATCGCCAGGTGCTTGGCGAACTCGTAGAACTTCATCGACTTGATGACCGAGGTGCCGTTGTCGGAGCCGTCCACCGCGCCGGTCTGCAGCGCCGCGGGCGTCTCCGACCAGGCCAGCGGAATCGGTTCCGAGCCGAAGGCGCGGAAGGTCTGGATCATCACTTCGTTCTTCGGCACCCGAACTTTCAGGCCCGCGAGGTCCTTGACCTCGTTGATCGGGCGCTTGGAGTTGTAGAAGTCGCGGTGCGAGAGCGCGCCCCAAGTCAGCAGGTGTACGTTGGTGGCTTTGCGAAGCCGCTCGGCCAGTTCGTCGGCGATGCCGCCATCGCGAATCTTGCGCACGTGTGCGGCGCCCTGGAAGATGTAGGGCAACACCAGGATGTCCAGCAGCGGAAAGTGCGGCGTGATGTTGTTGCCGCTGATGAAATAGGCGTCCACCGTGCCCAGCTGCAAGGCCTTGAAGGCATCGTCCTCGGTGGCGATGGTGGCGCAGCAGCGCACCTTCACGTCGATGACATCGCCCATGCGTTCCTTGACGAGCTGCGCCAGCTTGTTCGCAAGCACGCCGTAATCGGACTCGACGGGCGTCGAGAACCCCAGGTTCATCGGCCGCGCCGATTGCGCGCGCGCTTGCGCGCGCGCGTCGAACGCGATGGCGGCGAGACCGCCCACCGCGAGGCCTAGCATGGAACGTCTGTTCATTTGCATAGTGACTCTCCTGTTCAAGTTGAAATCAGGCGGGTTACGGATAGGAAAATCTATCCGCCCCAGGCTGCGTTGCGCCGCACGATTTGGCCATTCTCCCGCTCCCCGGTCCCGGTTTGACGGCGCACATTGAGGCTTATGTTGCCCCACGAGCCGCTATGGGTAAAGAGCACGCTCGCCAGCCCTGTTTCAGGGGGCCTGATCCCCCTAGGGCCAAAACGGCTCTGCAACGGCGCTGCGGGTCGCGCACGATCTGGGTTCGTGCGGCGGGGGGCAGGGTGCGTCGAAGGGCGGCAACTCGTCTCGATTCAAGCGGTTAATCCTCAACTAGAGGCCTTGAGTACGCTCTGAAGGCTCGGAATCTTGATCCATTGCCCCGGAGCGTTGTAGTCCTCACGTGATGCCCCGAAGGCGTAACCCGACGACCTGCACCATTGCCCCTTGTACTTGAAGACAATGGCATCCCACATCCATCTATCCACCACACAGACGTGTCCGACAGGGAATGCCTCATGCCGTTCATAGTGGG
>VGEI01000164.1 GCA_016869415.1 Alphaproteobacteria bacterium | reverse complement strand
GGTCTCGTCGCTGCCGGTGACCTTGCAGACATCGGTGCGCTCGAACTTCTTCTTCACCCACTTGTAGCGCTTCTTGTTGAAGGCCGTGAAGTCGCGCGGCTCGGGGAAGCGGCGTCCGCCGGTGAAGGTGATCTTGACGTCTTTCACCATGTACTGCCTGGCCCGCTCGGGGTCCGGGATCATGTGGATGCGGAGGAACTCCTCCACCAGTGCGGCGGGATCGGTGATGCGGGCGGGGTCGATCGTGTCTGTCGTCATGCCGGGCTCCATTGGCGAATTCGTGCAAACCTACTATGCGCCCGGCGCAGTTTCCACGCCCCTGCGTTGCCTTGCCGCTCTCCGGCGAACTGACTACTGTGAGTCGATAAACGCGCACCGCCGAGTGCCCGCCGGGGAAACGTCTTTCTTGCATCGACTACGGCCTTGACCTCTTCCAGCCTCGAAACCCGCTATTCCTGGATCGCCGCCAGCCTGTCCGTGCTGGTCTTGACCATGTCCTATGGCGGATTGTGGATCATCGCGGTTGGCCTGAAGCAGGTCGCGGCCGATACCGGCGGCTCGCGCTCGGTGCCGTCGCTGGCCAGCTCGCTCGCCTGGTTCGGTACCGCCGTCGGCGGCCTCGTCATGGGCCAGCTCGCCGACCGCTTCAGCATCCGCGCCACCGTAATCTTCGGCTCGCTGTCGATGGCCGTCGGCCTGCTGATCTCCTCTCAGGGCGAGCCCTGGCATCTCTATGTCGGGCACGGCCTGTTCATGGGCCTGCTCGGCAATTCCGGCATCAACGCGCCGCTCTACGTCTATGTCAGCCGCTGGTTCGACCGGCATCGCGGCTCGGCCCTGGCACTCATCTCGAGCGGCTCCTACGTCGCCGGCACGGTCTGGCCGATGATCTTCGAGCGCGCTATCGCCCATATCGGCTGGCGCGACACCATGATCTGGTACGCGCTGCTCGAGATCCTGGTCATCGTGCCGATCGCCGTGATCTTCCTGCGCCCGGCGCCGGAGGTGATTGCTCCAGCCGCCGCCGGCAGCGGCGCGGCGACCACGCCGCGTATCTTTGGCTGGAATCCCAACCTCGTGTTCATGCTGCTGGGCCTAGCCGGCTTCTGCTGCTGCGTCACCATGTCGATGCCGCACGCCCATCTGGTGGCGCTGTGCACCGATCTCGGAATCTCCGCCGCCCGCGGGGCGGCGATGCTCTCCGTGCTGCTCGGCCTCGGCTTCCTCTGCCGCCAGCTCTGGGGGGTGATCTCCGACCGCATCGGCGCGCTGCTCACCCTGCTGATCAGCGGCGTCGCCCAGGCCACTACCTTCAGCGGCTTCATCGTCGCCAACGACGCGCCCGGGCTGTTCGCCGTCTCGGCCGCTTTCGGCATCGCCTTCAGCGGCCTCGTCCCCGCCTATGTCTTGGCCGTGCGAGAGTATTTTCCCGCGCGTGAGGCCGGCTGGCGCGTGCCGGCCCTGCTGCTGATGAGCGGCTCGGGCATGGCGGTCGGCAGCTGGCTGGCCGGGGCAATCTACGACCAATACGCCTACTACGCACCAGCCTTCGCGGTCGGACTGGGCTTCAATCTGGTCAACATCGCCCTGCTGGCGATCCTGGTGCTGCGCTGGCGCATGACCCGGATGCCCCGTCCGCTAGCCGCCTGACCGCCTCTTGTTGCATAGCGTGGGCAGTTGCCTGATTATCGGGCAGCCACGGTTCGCGGCCGATCCTCGGGAGGCATCTGCCGGCGCAAGGATGCGTGGCACGGAAATCGCTCTTTTGCATCGCAGTTCCAAGCGGCATTTCCGGACAGCCGGTCCGGCTTCCAAGGGAGAGGAATCCATGAGCATTCACTCGTTGAACCGCCGCGTTCTGCTCGGGGCAGGCGCTGCCGTCGCCCTGCTGGGCGTGGCCCCAGCCGCGCAGGCGCAGGAGATCAAGTTCGGCCTGGTCGCCGCGCTTTAGGGCCAGTCGGCCCGCGCCGGCGAGGCGATCACCCGCGGCCTGACCGTCGCGGTGGAGGAGATCAACGCCAAGGGCGGCATCCTCGGCGGGCGCAAGATCGTGCTGCTGCGCCGCGACGACGAATCCAACCCCTCCAAGGGCCTGATCGCAGCGCGCGAGCTCATCCAGCGCGAGAAGGTCGCCGCATTGTTCGGCGGGCTCGACACGCCGGTGTCGCTGGCCATCGTGCCGCTGGCCAATGCCGAGAAGGTGCCCTTCATGGGCACTTGGGCGGCCGGCACGCCGATCACCCGCAACGGCGCCAACCCGAACTTCGTCTTCCGCGTCTCGGCCGTCGACGAGGCGATCGTCAAGTATTCGGTCAAGCACTACAGCGCCAAGAACCCGGGCATGATCCTGGTCAACAATCCCTGGGGCGAATCCAACGAGCAGGGCCTCAAGAAGGCGCTCACCGCCGCCAACATGAAACACGCCGGCGTCGAGAAGTTCGAGGGCAACGAGCTCGACGTCGTGCCGCAGCTCTCGCGCCTGAAGAACTCGGGTGCCGACGTGCTCTATCTAGTGGGCAATGTCGGCTCCTCGTCGCAGGTCGTGAAGTCGCTCGACAAGATGGCCTGGAAGGTTCCCATCGTCTCGCACTGGGGCCCGGCGGGCGGGCGCTTCACCGAGCTGGCCGGCCCGAGTGCCGCCAACGTGCATTTCGTGCAGACCTACAGCTTCTTCGGCGACCTCTCGCCCACCGGCAAGCGGGTTCTCGACATGCTGATGAAGAAGTATCCCGACTATAAGGGCCCGGGCGACATCACCCCGGCCGTGGGCGTCGCCAACGCCTGCGACGCGGCTCATCTCGTGGCATTCGCCATCCAGGCGGCCGGCAGCACCGACGGCGACAAGGTGCGCGAGGGCTTCTACAAGATCCAGAACTACGACGGGCTGATCAAGAAGTACGCCAGGCCGTTCACGCCGCAGAACCACGATGCGGTCACGGCCGACGACTATGTCTGGACGCAGTTCATCAACGACCAGATCATCCCGATCAAGCACTAAGCCAGCCGACAGAGGCCGGCGGGCCCTCCCGCCGGCCTTTTTCTTTAAAGGCAATGTCCCAAGCCGATGCTGATCACCGCCGCCATCGTCACCGGAATCGGTCTCGGCAGCATGTACGGGCTGCTGGCGCTGGGCTTCTACATCACCTACTCGGTGTCCGGCACGGTCAATTTCAGCCAGGGCTCGTCGATGATGCTCGGCGCCGTGCTCGCCTATGCTTTCGTCGTCACCTGGGGCTGGTACCCACCGCTCGGCCTGCTCACCGCCCTGCTGCTCTGCGGCGCTTACGGCATCGCGGTCAAGCGCTTCGCCGTGCGCCCCTTCGTGCGGCGCGATTCCAACGCCTGGCTGATGGCCACCGTGGCCGTCGGCATCCTGGTCGACAACCTCGTGCTCTTCACCTTCGGCAAGGAGCCGCGCCGCTTTCCCTCCCAGCTCGCCGAGATGCCGGTGTCGATCGCCGATGTCGGCGTCTACCCGCTGCAGCTCGTCGTGCCGGTGGTCTGTCTCGGCCTGGCGGCAGCGCTTCACGTCATTTCCCGCCGCACCAAGTACGGCAAGCCGCTGCTCGCCGTGGTGCAGAATCCCGACGCCGCACGCCTGATGGGCATCAACGTCGCCGGTGCCATCGCCGCCTCCTTTGCCATCTCGACCGTCTTCGCCGGTATCGCCGGCATCCTCATCGCCCCGCTGTTCAATGTGAACTCCGACATGGGCACGCTCTTCGGCATCAAGGCCTTTGCCGTGGCGATCCTCGGCGGCATCACCAGCGCCTGGGGCGTGATGCTCGCCGGCCTGGTCTTCGGCGTGCTCGAAGCACTGGTCACCGTGCTCTTCGGCTCGGTCTATACCCAGATCGTCATGTTCGCTCTGATCATCGTGGCCCTCGCCCTGATGCCTAACGGCCTGCTGGGCAAGGCCGGGGTGAAGAAGGTATGAGCGCCCGCGCTTTCCTGGGTGCCGGCGCCCTGTTCGCCGCTGCGGCGGCGCTCTGCTTTGCCGCCGACGGCTATCAGCTCTTCGTCATCGCCACCGTCGGCCTCACCGCCATCGTCGGGCTCGGGCTCAACGTGCTGCTCGGCCTTGCCGGCCAGGTCTCGCTCGGCCATGTCGGCTTCTACGCCATCGGCGCCTACACCGTCGCCATCCTGCAAACCAAGCTCGGCGTCAGCTTCTGGCTCGCTCTGCCCGTCGCTGCGGCGCTTTCGGCCGTGGTCGGCACGATCCTGGCCATTCCTCCCTTGCGCGTGCGCGGGCCTTACCTGGCGATGATCACCATCGCCTTCGGCTTCATCGTCGAGCATGGCGCCGTCGAATGGCGTGCACTCACCGGCGGCGCCAACGGCATCCTCGGCATCCCCGACCCCAGCCTGTTCGGCCTCAGGCTCGACGACCGGCCGCTGGCCATTCTCATCGTCGGCGTGACGGCAGCGGCAACGCTGCTCTACTGGCTGTTCGCGCGCAGCGCCTGGGGAGCCGCCATGCGCGCCGCCCGCGACGCCGAGACCGCTTCCGAATCGCTCGGCCTCAACCTCGTCGCCATCCGCACCGCCGCCTTCACCCTCTCGGCTGCCGCCGCCGGTATCGCCGGCGCCTTCTCGGTGCCGCTCACCAATTTCGTCGCCCCCAGCGCCTTCCCCTTCTTCCAGTCGATCCTCTTCCTGCTCGCCGTGATCATCGGCGGTGCCGGCACGGTGATGGGCCCGCTGATCGGCGCCGTGGTCGTCGTGCTGCTGCCCGAGTATCTCGCCTTCCTCGCCGAATACCGGCTGCTGTTCTTTGGCGGGCTGCTGCTGGTCGTGCTGTGGATCGCACCCGAAGGGATTGTCGGCGCCGTTGCCCGCCACATCGCCCGCCCGCGCGAGCGCACCGCGCGGCCGGAGCGGGACATCGAAGCGTTCCTGCGCGAGCGTGCAGCCGGCGGCAATCTGGAGATCGACCGTCTCAGCGTCGCCTTCGGTGGCGTGCGTGCCGCGAACGACATCTCTTTCGCCGCCCGGCCCGGCCAGGTGACCAGCATCATCGGCCCCAACGGGGCCGGCAAGACGACGGTCCTCAACCTGCTCTGCGGCTTCTACCGCCCGGACGCCGGCTCGATCGCTCTCGCCGGTATCGACCTCACGGGCAAGCCGTCCCACGAGATCGCCCGGGCGGGCGTGTCGCGCACCTATCAGACGACCCAGCTCTTCGGCCAGATGTCGGTGCTCGACAATCTGCTGGTCGCCCTGCGGCGCGGCCGGCTCGGCTCGCTGACCGCCCCTTTGTGCACCGGGGGCGATGACGGCACCGCCGCGCGAACCGCCGAGAGCCTCCTTTCCTTCGTCGGCTATCGCGGCTCGATCGACCGCATGGCCGGCGGCCTGCCGCATGTCGACAAGCGGCTGGTGGAGATCGCCCGGGCGCTGGCCACCGGCCCGCGCGTCCTGGTCCTCGACGAGCCGGCGGCCGGCCTGGGTGCCGCCGACAAGACGACGCTCGCCGCCCTGCTGCGGCGTATCGCCGACACCGGCGTGGCCGTCGTCCTGGTCGAGCACGACATGACGCTGGTCATGGGCATTTCCGATCATGTCGTGGTGCTCGACGCGGGCGCGAAGATCGCCGCCGGTACGCCAGCCGAGGTACGGGCCGACCCCGCGGTGCGCAAGGCCTATCTCGGCGAGGAGATGGCGCTCGCCGCCGCCCCGCGGGCCGCCGCTGGTCCAGGCGCAACACTGCTCGAGACCGCCGGCCTGATAGCCGGCTACGGCGCCGAGCCGGTGCTCAAAGGTATTGGCCTCACCGTCGCTGCGGGCGAGATGGTCGCCGTGCTCGGCGCCAACGGGGCCGGCAAGTCGACACTCATGAAGGCGCTGTCCGGCCTGCGCCGCCCGGTGCAGGGCACCATCGCCCTGCACGGCCGGGACATCGCCGCCCTGCCGGCGCACCGCATCGTCGCCCAGGGCCTCATCCTGGTGCCCGAGGGACGGCAGGTCTTCCCCGAGCTTTCGGTGCTCGACAACATCCGGCTCGGTGCCTTCACGCGCCGCGACGGCGATATCGAGCGCGACGTCGAGGCGGCGCTGCAGCGCTTTCCGCAGCTGCGCGAGCGCCTCCACAACCGCGCCGGCCTGCTCTCCGGCGGTGAGCAGCAGATGCTGGCCATCGCCCGCGGCCTGATGACCCGCCCCCAGCTGCTGCTGCTCGACGAGCCGTCGCTGGGTCTCGCCCCCCAGCTGGTGCGCGACCTGTTCCAAGTGCTCGCCCGGCTGCGCAACGAAGGCACGACCATCCTGCTGGTCGACCAGATGGCCGGCCTCGCGCTGGCGCTGGCTGACCGCGGCTACGTCATCGAATCCGGCCGCATCGTGCATCACGGCACACCCGACGAGATCCGCAGCAACAAGGCGCTCGAGCAGGCCTATCTCGGCTCCGCCGCCTGATCTAAAGTCCGGCTATGACCAGCGAAACCGACTTCCCCGAAATCCGCGAAGGCGTGCGCGCGCTGTGCGAGCGTTTTACCGGCGAATACTGGCGCAAGCTCGACCGCGAGCGTGCCTACCCGGCCGAATTCGTCAGGGCACTCACCGAAGCGGGCTATCTCGGCGCGCTGATCCCCGAGGAATACGGCGGCAGCGGCCTCGGCCTCGGCGCGGGCGCGGCGATCATGGAGGAGATCCACAGAAGCGGCGGCAACGCCGCCGCCTGCCACGCCCAGATGTACACCATGGGCACTGTGCTGCGGCACGGCAGCAAGGCGCAGAAGAAGAAGTACCTGCCCGGCATCGCCAGCGGCGCCTTGCGCCTGCAGGCCTTCGGCGTCACCGAGCCCAGTGCTGGCACCGACACGACCTCGATCCGCACCACCGCCACACGCAAGGGCAACGACAAGTACGTGGTCAACGGCCAGAAGGTCTGGACGTCGCGGGCCGAGCACTCCGACCTCATGCTGCTGCTGGCCCGCACCACGCCCAAGGGCGAGGCGAAGAAAAAGACCGACGGCCTCTCCGTCCTGCTGGTCGACATGCGCGAGGCCAGGGGCAAGGGCCTGACCATCCGCCCGTTGCGCGCCATGCTCAACCACGCCACCACCGAGGTGTTCTTCGACAACCTCGAAGTGCCGGCCGAGAACCTGATCGGCGAGGAGGGCAAGGGCTTCCGCTACATCCTCGACGGCATGAATGCCGAGCGCATCCTGATCGCCGCCGAATGCCTGGGCGATGCGCGCTGGTTCATCGGCAAGGCCAGCGGCTACGCCAAAGAGCGCGTGGTCTTCGGCCGGCCCATCGGCCAGAACCAGGGCATTCAGTTCCCCATCGCCAAGGCCTACGCCGCGGCCGAGGCCGCCGCCCTGATGCTGAAGAAGGCCATCGCCCTTTACGAGGCCGGCGAGAGCTGCGGTGCCGAGGCGAACATGGCCAAGATGCTCAACGCCGACGCCTCTTGGCAGGCCGCCGACATGTGCCTGCAGACCCATGGCGGCTTCGGCTTCGCCGAGGAGTACGACGTCGAGCGCAAGTTCCGCGAGACGCGGCTCTACCAGGTGGCGCCGATCTCGACCAATTTGATCCTCGCCTACATCGCCGAGCACGTGCTGGGACTGCCCCGCTCCTACTAGCGCAGCGCAACGCCCACCAGGGC
>VGEI01000163.1 GCA_016869415.1 Alphaproteobacteria bacterium | reverse complement strand
AGACCACGATGACGTCCGGCGCGAGCGCAACCAGCTCCGTCACGTTCTTGCGAATGTTATCGGGGCTGCCAGCGCTCCAACGGTAGTCGATCCGCAGGTTGTGGCCATTAGTCCAGCCGGATTGCTGCAATGTCTTCTCGAACAGCGCCACCGCAGGCGCGAGATCGCTCAAGGTCTGGGCCGAGAGGTAGCCGATCCTGCGCACTTGTTCCGGCTGCTGCGCGCTCGTTGCAACCGGCCACGCGACCGCACCAACTACGACACTGAGAAATTCCCGCCGCCTCATCGCCCACCCCATCCCCAAGGCTCAGGAGGTGACATCGTACCGGCTCAAACGGTTGCATTGATAGGGGCTAAAGTCGGCGGCGTTACTGCGGCATGAGACTCCTGCCAAATAGGCGATGGGTCAGAAGGCGGCACTTGCAGCACGCCTCCAGATACGAGCTTATGAGTCCGCGACCTAGTCGAGCTTGAACCCCTTGCGCCGCACGAAGGCGCCGAAATCGGCGCGCTCCGGCTTCGAGTACTGGCGGGCCTTGTCCTCCGACCAGCCGTACTCGGCCTGCGTGCCGTACTTTTCGACGAAACGCTGGCGCGCGTAGGGGTAGATGGCGTTGCGCCGGCGATCGTAGCCTTCGACCAGCTGGCGCATGCGGCTGTCGTCGAAGCGATCGACATGCAAGGTCGCGGCGAGCGGCAGGCGGGCCGTGACATACCCCTCGGCGGCCGGCCAGCCGAGGCCGAGACCGGCAACCGGAAACACGTGATCGGGCAGCTTGAGCAGGTCGCTCACCGTCTGTGCATGGTTGCGGATGGCGCTGACCGGGCAGGAGCCGAGACCGGAAGCCGCTGCGGCGGTGATGAACGCCTGCAGCACGATGGCGGCGTCGACCGCCGCGTTGAAGAAGGCGTCGAGGTGGTCGTTGGCGAATGTGCGCCCGCGCCATTCGTGCAGCTGCCGCTGGCGCCGGTTGTTGCCGCAGAACACCAGAAAGGCGGGAGCCTTCTCCAGCCAGGGGTTCTCGCCGGTGACCAGCCCGGTCACCCGCTTGCGCAGCGCCGGGTCCTCGATGATGACGATGTCGCGCTGCTGCAGGTCGCTCTTGGCCGGCGCCGACAGCGCCACGGCGGCAAGCAGGCGCACCAGCGCCGGATCGACCGGCCGCTCGGCATAGGCCCGGTGCGAGCGGTGGCCGGCGAGCCGAGTCAGCGCCTCGCGCCCGGGTGTGTCGGGGGCGACCGCCGGAGCGTCGCCGAAGCGGTGCTGCAGGAGGGCAGCCAGATCGATGTCCATCAAAAGACTCCCTATTGCCCCGCCCATGCTAGGGCTTCCGGGCCATCACGTCAGTGGGGGTGGGGCCGGGATTCTGGTTTCTGCCAGAATCGTTTGCTAGAGAGCCGGGGAGATGCCGCGCAAGCCCGAGTCGCCCGAATCCAGCGAAGGCCGGAAGAAACCGCCTCGTTCGCGTGCCTGGCGCGTCTTTGGATTCCTTTTCAAATGGATGGCGGTGCTGGGGATTTGGGCCGGCATGGCCGCCGGCGCAGTCCTGGTCGTACTGGCGTTCGACCTGCCCGATGTCTCCACCATCAATCACTTCGTGCGCCGGCCGAGCCTGACTTTCGTGTCGTCCGACGGCCAGCCGATCGCCACCTATGGCGACCAGTTCGGCGGTGCCGTTGAGCTGAGCGAAATGTCGCCGTGGCTGCCCAAGGCGGTGCTGGCGACCGAGGACCGCCGTTTCTACCAGCACATCGGCATCGACTTCATCGGCCTGGCGCGCGCCGCCTGGGTCAATCTGCGCGCCGGCCGCGTCGTCCAGGGCGGCAGCACGATCACCCAGCAGCTGGCGAAGAACGTCTTTCTCTCCTCCGAGCGCAGCTACAAGCGCAAGGTGCAGGAGGTGATGCTGGCCTTCTGGCTGGAGCGCCGCTTCACCAAGGATCAGATCCTCACCATCTACCTCAATCGAGTCTATCTCGGTGCGGGTACTTACGGCGTCGAGGCGGCCACGCGCCGCTATTTCGGCAAGCCGTCGCGCCAGCTGACGCCGCACGAGGCCGCGGTGATCGCCGGCCTGCTCAAGGCACCGAGCCGCTACTCGCCGGCCAGCGATCTCGAGCGCGCCAAAGGCCGCGCCGAGGAAGTGCTCGGCAACCTCGCAGAGGCCGGCTACATGACAGTCGAGGAGGCGCGCGCCGCCGGCCGTCAGCCGCTGCGTATCGCCCTCAACACCCAAGCCGGCCGCGGGGCCCGCTATTTCACCGACTGGCTGGCGGACGCCGTGCCGGGCTTCGTCGGCTTCGTCGACCGCGATCTGGTGGTGGTGACCACGCTCGACGCACGCCTGCAGCGCGCCGCCGAGGCGGAGATCGCCCGCGCCCTTGCCCGCGACGGCGAGAAGGCCAATGCCGGCCAGGCGGCATTGGTGGCCATGACGCCGGACGGCGCGGTACGCGCCATGATCGGCGGCAAGGACTACGCCGAGAGCCAGTTCAACCGGGCGGCATCCGGCCGGCGGCAGCCGGGCTCCGCCTTCAAGCCGTTCGTTTTCCTCGCCGCGGTCGAGGCGGGGATGCGGCCCGACGAGCTGATCGCCGACGGGCCGCTCGCCATCGGCGAATGGAACCCGCGCAACTTCGACAACGTTCTCAAAGGCCAGATTACAGCGCGCGAGGCGCTGGCGCGCTCGGTCAACACGGCGACGGTGCGTGTGGCACAACGCGTGGGCATCGACCGGGTGACTGCGACGGCCAGCCGGCTGGGTATCGCCTCACCGCTGCGCCGCGACTTCGCCACGGCGCTGGGCGCTTCCGAGGTGACACCCTTCGAGCTCACCGCCGCCTTCGCGCCCTTCGCCAACAGCGGTAACGGCATCATTCCCTACGCGATCCAGGAAATTCGTGACGGCGAAGGCAACGCGCTCTATCGCCGCGTTGGCTCCGGTCCTGGTGCCGTGCTCCAGCGCCCGGCGCTGGCGGCGATGCACGACATGATGCAGGCGGTGGTACGCGAGGGTACGGGGCGTGCCGCTTCGCTCGACCGGCCGACGGCCGGCAAGACGGGTACGAGCCAGGACTATCGCGACGCCTGGTTCGTCGGCTACACCGCCGACTACGTTGCCGGCGTGTGGATCGGTAACGATGACGGTGAGGCGATGGAGCGCATCACTGGTGGCTCGTTGCCGGCGCGGATCTGGCGGGCGTTCATGCAGGAGGCGCATCGCGGCCTGCCAGCGAGGCCGCTACCGCTGCCGCCTGGCAGCGATGCACCGGCCGTCGCAAGCACCCCCGGCGCCAGCGGCGGCGTCAGCGGATTTCTCGAATCGCTGTTCCGGCGGGCGGGCACGCCGTCGCCGGTTCACCCCTCGCAGCCGGCTCCGACGCACGATCCGCGCTACCGGCCTCCAGGCTTCCCGCCGGTTGCCGACAACTGAGCGGCGCTATTCGCCGTAGCGCAGCAGCCGCGGCCCGTTTCGGTTGAGCCAGGCGCGCGGCGCATCGCTGTCACCACACAGCTCTCCGGTCAGGCGCCAGAAGCGCGGGCCGTGATTGGCGTGAACCAGATGCGCGATCTCGTGGGCGACGACGTAGTCGAGCACGAAGGGTGGGGCGAGGATCAGGCGCCAGGAATAGGCGAGGCCGCCGTCGGACGAGCAGCTGCCCCAGCGGCTGCGCGGGTCGCCCAGGCGGATGCTGGTGACGCTCTTGCCGATGCGTGCAGCCAAGGCCCGCGAGCGCTCGGCCAGCACCGCCCGGGCCTGGGCCTTCAGCCAATCGCGTACCCGGCGCCGGACATGCTCACGGGCGCCGGCAACCAGCAGCAGGCCGCCCTCGCGGCGCGTCGGTCCGCGACCGCCCACATGGCGGACGACCAGCGCCTCTCCACTGACCTCGATCGGCGTCCCATCGGCGAAGGGGACGGCGGCGGGCAGCGCCTTGAGTCGCCGCCCCACCCAGCCGGCCATGTCGCGGGCGAAACGCAGACCTTCGGCGAGACCGACACCACGCGGCAGGACCAGCTCGACGGGAAAATCGACAGGCGCAGCAGGATCGACCCGCAAGTAAAGCCGCTGCGCCCGGCGGGAGCGCCGTACCGTCAACACGACGGGGCGGCCATCGACCTCAATGAACGGAGCCTGCGACTCGGGTGTTTCCCTCACGGGCGCCAGTATCGCTTGGCCGGCGGAGTGGGCAAAGAGTCCACGGCTGCCCGAAACCTGTTGCGCGGGGGCTTGGGCCGGTGTTCATATTGGAAAAATTGGTCAGGCCAATAAGGTCACAAGGGAGAAACGCACCATGCTCAATCGTCGTCTATTCATGGCGTCCGCGGCGGCGGCTACCGCGGTCCCGGCCCTCGGGCTGCGTAACGCGGAGGCGCAGGCCTTCCCCAACCGGCCGATCACCTTCGTCTGCCCCTGGGGTGCGGGCGGCGGCACCGACGCCACGGCGCGCATCTACGCGACGCTGATGGAGAAGGAGCTGGGCCAGCCGGTGAACGTGGTCAACCGCACCGGTGGCAATGGCGTGGTCGGCCACAGCGCCTTCGCCACCGCGGCGGCCGACGGTTACACCATCGGCATGATCACGGTCGAGATCGGCATGATGAAATGGGCCGGCATTTCCGACCTGACCTACGAGGCCTACACGCCGCTGGCGCTGGTCAACGAGGACCCGCCCGGTGTGACGGTCGGCGAGGGCGCCAAGTGGAAGAACATCAAGGAGCTGGCCGACGACATCAAGGCCAACCCCGGCAAGTACAAGGCCTCGGGGACCAGCCAGGGCGGCATTTGGCACCTGGCGCTGGCCGGCTGGCTGCAGAAGATGGGCCTCAAGGCCGATGCTGTTCCCTGGGTGCCGTCGAACGGTGCCGCTCCGGCGATGCAGGATCTCGCCGCCGGCGGCATCGACATCGTCACCTGTTCGCTGCCCGAGGCGCGGGCCATGATCGACGCCAAGAAAGCGCGGCCGCTCGCCGTCATGGCCACTCAACGCAATCCGACCTTCAAGGATGTGCCGACGCTGAAGGAAGGGCTGGGTGTCGAATGGAACATCGGCGCCTGGCGCGGCATCGGCGCGCCCAAGGGCCTGCCTAAGAACGTCTCAGATCGTCTCGAGGCGGTGATCAAGAAAATCCACGACAGCAAGGAGTTCCGCGAGTTCATGGACGGCCGCGGCTTCGGCGTGGTGTGGGCCGATGCGGCCGGCTTCCGCAAGCACATGGCGGATGACCTCGCCAAGATGGGCGACGTGATGAAGGCGGTCGGCATCGCCAAGACCTGACCGAAGCTCGACGGGCTTAGGACGGAACCGCCGGGGCTTTCGGGCACCGGCGGTTTTGTTTTGCGCTCGCTACCCCACCGGCATCCGTTGTCCTTCACAAGCCGCACCCCCTCTGCTACCCAAGCAGGAACGAGCACACCGGCGGCCGCGCCGCCGGACGGGGAAGGCGCATGAAATTCCACGACAGTGTCTGCGGCGCCGCGCTGTTCGCGCTGGCGGTCTTCATCTTCGCCTACGCCCTGACCATTCCACCGATGCCCGGCCAGCAATACGGCGCCGACGTCTTTCCCCGCCTGGTGGCTATCGGCCTTGGCAGTTTCAGCCTGATGCTCGTCTGGCGCGGCTGGAAATACAGCCCGAAGGACACCCCCTGGGCCGCCGTGGCACCCTGGGCGCGCGATCCGCACACGCGCGGCAATTTCATCATCGCCTTCGTGCTGACCATCGGCTATGTGCTGCTCGACGAGACGGTCGGCTTCATTCCGCTCGGTATCGCCATCCTGATGATCCTCTTCGTCCGCCAGGGTGTGCCCTGGCGCAAGGGGGCGCTCATCGCCGTGATCATGGTGGTGATGACCCAGATCCTGTTCGGCCAGATGCTGCGCGTGCCGCTGCCGCGCGGCGTGCTGACCGGGTGGTGGTGAGACCATGGACGCGATCCTCGGCGCGCTGAATCTGATCGCTGATCCCTATGTCATCCTGCTGATCTGCCTGTCCTCCGCCTTTGGGCTGTTCGTCGGTGCCATGCCCGGGCTGACGGCGACCATGGCGACGGCGCTCCTGGTGCCTGTCACCTTCTTCATGCCGCCGCTGCCGGCGATGGCGGTCATCGTCACCACCAGCTGCATGGCGATCTTTGCCGGCGACATTCCCGGTGCGCTGCTGCGCATTCCCGGCACGCCGGCCTCGGCTGCCTACACCAACGAAGCCTACGCCATGACCGTCAAGGGCCAGGCCGAGACGGCGCTGGGTGCAGGCGTGGTGTTCTCGGCCATCGGCGGCATCTTCGGCACGGCGGTGCTGGCGACCTCGGCGCCGCTGTTGGCCGAGGTGGCGATCAAGTTCAGCTCGTTCGAGTATTTCTGGCTGGTCTGTCTCGGCCTGACCTGCGCGGTGTTCATCGCCCTCGACGACCCGGTCAAAGGCATGATCGCGTTGTTCATCGGTCTCGGCGTGGCCCTGATCGGTCTCGAGAACCCGGCCGGCCTGCCACGCTTCACCTTCGGCGTCACCGACCTGATGAGCGGCATCGACATGATTCCGGCGATGATCGGCATGTTCGCCATCGCCGAGGCACTGCGCATCGTCGCGGCGGCGACCACCCGTCTGCCGCCGGCGCGCGCCATATCGGGCTCGATTTTCAGAGGCCAGTGGCAGCTGACCAGGAAGTATCCGGTGCAGATCCTGCGCGGCTCGACCATCGGCACCCTGATCGGCGCGTTGCCCGGTGCGGGCGCCGACATCGCCTCATGGATCACCTACGCCACCGCCAAGCGCTTCTCCAAGGAACCGGAGAAATTCGGCACCGGCCATCCCGAGGGCATCGTCGAAAGCGGGGCTGCGAACAACGCCGCGGTCAGCGGCGCCTGGATCCCGGCCCTGGTCTTCGGCATCCCCGGCGATTCGATCACCGCCATCGTCATCGGCGTGCTTTATCTCAAGAACATCATCCCGGGGCCGATGGTCTTCGTGAACCAGCCGGCTTTGGTCACCGGCATCTTTGCCTTGTTCTTCCTCGCCAACCTGATCCTCATCCCCTTCGGGTGGCTGGCCATCAAATCGGCGAGGCACATCCTCGCGGTGCCGCGCGAGATTCTGATGCCCATCGTGCTGCTGTTCTGCATCGTCGGTGCCTTCGCCGTGACCAACAGCCCCTTCGCCATCGGTGTCATGCTGGTCTTCGGCCTGATCGGTTTCCTCATGGAGGAGCACGGCTTTCCGGTGGCGCCGGTGATCCTGGGAATCATCCTGGGGCCCATGCTGGAGCAGAATTTCGTCACCTCGATGATCAAGTCCGATGGCTCCTTCTTCGGCTTCTTCAACCGGCCGATCGCGGCGTTCCTCGGTGTCGTCACCCTGGCGGTCTGGGGGGCGATGCTCTGGCGGGGTTTACGGGCCATCCGGGCCCCGCAGCCGGTCTAAGGGCACGCCGAGGCGAACTGCATGAAGACATACGCCATCGCAGCCATACCCGGTGACGGCATCGGCACCGAGGTCGTCTCCGCCGGGGTCGAGGTGCTCGCAGCCGTCGCCAGGCGCGAGGGGCGCTTCGCCTTCAAGGTCGACCGTTTCGACTGGGGCGGCGAGTACTACAAGAAGCACGGCCGCATGATGCCGGAGAACGGCCGCGAGCTGATCCGCCGGCACGACGCCATCCTCTTCGGCTCGGCTGGGCATCCGGAGATTCCCG
>VGEI01000162.1 GCA_016869415.1 Alphaproteobacteria bacterium | reverse complement strand
TAACGCCTCGTGGCTGCGGGAGCGCCATGGGCACAAGACGCCCAATCAGATCAGGGCCGAACAGAAGGCCCTTGCATCCGAAGCCGCCACGGAGTTCAACTTGGCAGCGTAACAGGCGCAGCGAACTGTCTCACAACCGTGCCCCGGTACACGAGCGATTGATCGCCACGGCCACCGATGCAAATATCGAGGGCGCGCGACGGCTGGATCGCCGCCCTGTGAGGAATGGATCCCCTGAGGCATAGATGGCGAGCACAACCGCCCGGACTGCCCTGACCGTTTGTTTCCTATGGGTCGCCACCGCACTACCTGCGACGGCGGCCGACATTGCCCGCGGCGCGGAGCTCTATCGCAAATGCGTTAGCTGCCATACGCTCGAGGCCAACGGTCGCAACCGTGCCGGGCCTCGGCTCCATGGCCTGTTTGGACGAGTGGCAGGCAGCGTGGGGGATTACCGCTACTCCGACGCCCTCAAGGGCTCCGGTATCATCTGGACCGAACAGACCCTCGATGCCTATCTCAAGGATTCGGAGGCCTTCGTTCCCGGTACGAAGATGTACGGCGGCCTGTCGCTGGACCAGGACAGGGAGGATCTGATTGCCTATCTGCGCGCCGCCGCCGGCCGGCCCTAGGGGTCGAGATACCCTCAGAAATTAGCCTCCAAGAGCTTGAAAACCCGACAGAATCAGGTAGACTAATTGCCAATGATTTCGCCTCGGGGAGGAATCCTATGAAAGCCATCGTTCTCGGCATTGCGGCCACCGTCGTTCTTGCCGTCGTGGCCAGTTTCGCCTTGGAGCGCGTTCAGCAGTCAGCGACCGAGCGCTACACCGCCCCGGCCAGCGTGCGCATCAGCCACGGCTCCTGATTCCTATCGCCTCGCGAAAGCGAGCGGCATGAAAGGGCGCGGCTCCGGCCGCGCCTTTTTTCGTTCGGGCGGGCGCCTACGGCACGATCTCGCGGCCGCTCTCGATGTCCCAAACCTTGATCGTCTCATCGTGGCCGGCGGAAAGCGCCCGCTTGCCGTCGGGAGCGAAAGCCACAGTCCACACCGGGCGCCGGTGACCGCTGAAGGAACGAATCTCGGCACCGGACACCAGATCCCAGAGGCGCACGCTGCGGTCGCCACCGCCGGATAGCGCCCGGGTTCCGTCTGGCGACAGGGCAACCGACGTGACGAAGCCGGTATGCCCCTCAAGAGCCGCCTGCTCACTGCGAGATTCGAGGTCCCAGATGCGCAGCGTGGCATCGGTGCTGGCCGAGACAGCACGACGCCCGTCGCGGCTGACCGCGATGCTGTTGATACTGTTGTTGTGGCCAGCGAGATTTGCGAGTTCCTCTCCTCTGTCGACGTCCCATAGCTTCAACGAATGGTCGTAGCTACCGGACAACAGCCGACCATCTGGGAGGAAGGCCACGGCCATGACGTTGGCTTGATGACCTTCGAGCTTGCGGATCTCCTGTCCCGTGGCGATGTCCCAGACGCGCACCGTGCGGTCCCAACCACCTGAAGCGGCACGCATGCCGTCGCGCGTGATGGCGACGCTGGAGACATTGTTATCGTGGCCCCTGAACGTGCGCACGACCGCGCCGTCGGCCAGGTTCCAGAGGATGAGGGTCGAGTCCCAGCTCGCCGAGATGGCCTGTTTGCCGTCAGGCAGGAAGGCAACACCGTTGACGCTCGCCCGGTGCTCGTTGAGCACCTGCAGTTCCCTGTGCGACGCCAGATCCCAGATGCGGACCGTATAGTCCCAGCTTCCCGAGATGACCCGCAGGCCATCCTGCGAAACGGCGATGGCGTTGACGATGCCGCCATGTCCGGTCATTTCGGCCGCCACCGGAAGCGCGGCAGCGCCGGCCAGACAGAACAAAAGACCCGCCGAAGCGGGTCTGAGTATTTGAAGTTTAACCAACCCAGTTCCTCGATCGTGATGCCGCGCAAGCGGGCATCCAGGGTTAGTGAGCGCTGCCTGGCCCCCGGACCCCCGCATTCGCGGGGGTGACAGGGTCCTTATCTCGATCAGTCGTCGCCCGCGCCGGCCTTGGTCTCGGCCGCCCAGACGCTGTGATGCTCCTTCGCCCAGCGCTCGTCGACCTGGCCGGTGTACATCGCATCAAAAGCACCTTCCATGCCCAGGCTGCCGATGTAGATATGGCCGATGATCACGGCGATGAGGATGAAGGCGAAGATCGAATGCAGCACGGCCATCAGCTGCTGGGTCTCCATCGCGCCGAACCAGAACGGGAACAGGAGGTAGAGGCCCGAGAGGCTGATGATGAAGCCGGCGATCATCACCGACCAGAAGACGATCTTCTGGCCGAAATTGAACTTCCTGGCGGGCGGGTGCACGCCCTTCGTGAAGATTCCTCCACCCTGCGCGATCCACTGCCAGTCGTAGCGGTTGGGGAAGTTATGGGCGATCCACAGCACCAGCATGACGACCACGCCGAGCATGAATGGGAACGCCGTGAAGTTGTGCAGCAGCTTGGCGAAAGCCGACCAGGTCGAGAACACCTCCGGCCCCAGGAGCGGCAGGAGCAGATGGCGGCCGTAGGTCACGTTGAGGCCGGTGATGGCCAGGACGACGAAGGAGCTCGCCGTCATCCAGTGGTTGAAGCGCTCGAACTCGTTGAAGCGCTCGATCGTCCGGCCGGAACGGCCGCCATCGATCATGATCGTACCGCGGATCAGGTAGAACGCCGTCACCAGGGCAATCATGCCGAAGACCAGCCACGCCCCCCAGGACCGGATCGTGCTGTTCATCGTGGCGCGCCAATCGCGGCCCTGCGGCTGCACCAGGGTGCCCGCCTTGCGGTCGGGAATGGTGACGTTACCCTTAACACCCTGTAGCGCGCGCAGCATGTCCGCCTCGGAAGGCGCCGTCAGGCCGGCCATGGGCCGGGCCGTCGGGTTGTTGTCCAGCCCAAGAGGCGTCTGCTGCGCCTGGGCCGACGTGGCCGTGCCGAACAGCAATCCGGCTACGGCAATGACACGCAACACCTGGCTGAAGCTCGATATGGCCTTCATGATGTCGTCCTTCCGCTGGTGTTCAGTAATGCTGGGCGCCGACGCGCGAGCCAAGGGCACGTTGCGCGTCGCCGGACGGCGAGCCATCCATCACCGAGCGGCCGAGATAGGATCCGCTCTTGCCCTCGCGCATGCCCTGCTCACGGATCGACATCGCTACCGCCAGCACGGCGAAAACGACGATAACGACCCAGCCGATCCAACGGCTCCCCATGGTGCTCTCCATCGCAGTATCCCCTTCCTGTCCCGCGCCGTGTCTGCGACGCGTCCGCCTGGCACCCGGTCGTAACGCCGGGCTTCTATCGCCGATCCCTCGGGCCTAAACGGGCGGCAGGCAACCCTGCCGCCCGGATCCCGCCGCCCTACGAGCGCGGCGGCTGACCGTAGGCCGTGCTCCACCCCCAGGCGCCAGAGCCATAGCCGCGCTGAGCGGTACGCTCCCGGTAGATGCCGGCGATGACATCGCCGTCGCCGCCGAGCAGCGCCTTGGTGGAGCACATTTCCGCACACAGTGGCAGCTTGCCTTCGGCGATGCGGTTGCGCCCGTACTTGGCGAGTTCCGCCGGCGAGTTGTCAGCCTCAGGACCGCCGGCGCAGAAGGTGCACTTGTCCATCTTGCCGCGGCTGCCGAAATTGCCGGCCTGCGGATACTGCGGTGCCCCGAACGGGCAGGCGTAGAAGCAGTAGCCGCAACCGATGCACAGATCCTTGGAGTGCAGGACCACGCCGTCGGCCGTCTTGTAGAAACAGTCGACCGGGCAGACCGCCATGCACGGCGCGTCAGTGCAGTGCATGCAGGCCATGGAGATCGAGCGTTCGCCCGGCTTGCCGTCATTCAGCGTGACGACACGGCGGCGGTTGATGCCCCAGGGAACCTCATGCTCGTTCTTGCACGCCGTGACGCAGGCGTTGCACTCGATGCAGCGCTCGGCGTCGAGGAGGAACTTCATTCTGGCCATTGTTGTCTCTCCTTCGCCTTAGGCTTTTTCGATGCGGCAGAGCGAGGTCTTGGTCTCCTGCATCTGCGTCACCGGGTCGTACCCGTAGGTGAGGGCGGTGTTCGCCGACTCGCCGAGCACGATCGGGTCAGTACCTTGCGGATAGCGGCTTCGCCGGTCCTGGCCCATCCAGTGGCCGGCAAAGTGGTAAGGCATCCAGGCGACCCCCTTGCCCACACGCTCGGTCAGCATGGCCCGCATGCGAAGCCGCACCGGCTCCTTCGGATTGTCGCCGTAGACGAGATCCTTGCTGTTCGGGCTGTAGACCCAGACGAAGTCCCAGTTCTTGATGCCCTTGGCCGCCGCGTCCATCGGGTTGACCTCGATGAACATCTCCTGCTGCAGCTCGGCAAGCCACTTGTTGGAACGGGTCTCGTCGCCGCCGCCCTCGTACTCGACCAGGCGGCCCGAGGTCAGGACGATCGGGTATTCCTTGGAGAAGTCGACGTCCTGGATCGACTTGTATTTGATCGGCACGCGCCAGTTCCGCCGATCCGGATAGGTGGGATACTTGGCGACCAATTCGCGGTTCGGCGCATAGAGCGGCTCGCGGTGCGTCGGCACCGGGTCGGGGAAATTCCAGACATTCGCCCGCGCCTTGCCGTTGCCGAAAGGCGCACAGCCATGGGCAATGGCGACGCGGATGATGCCGGCCGAGAGATCGGTCGTCCACAGCACGCCATCGGCGTTGGCGCCGCCGATGCGCTCGATGGTCGCCCGCTCCTCATCCGTCAGATCCTTGTCCCAGCCCAGCTTCTTCAGCATGCCGTAGCTGAACTGGACATGGCCGTCCTTGATCTCCGCCCCGACCGGATACGAACCCTCCGCCAACAGATTCTGGCCCTGATACTCCGCGCCCATCAGCGCCCGGAAGTTCAGGCCTCCCTCCTTGACCGGCTTCGACGTGTCATAGAGGACATGCGTGCCGGGGTGCTTGTGCTCGGGCTTGCCCCAGCAGGGCCAAGGCATGCCGTAGACCTCGCCTGCCACCGGCGTGCCGGACTTGCCCAGAAGGCTCTTCGGATCGAAGTCCTTCAAGTGGTTCATGTGCAGCTTGAGGCGCTCGGGCGACTGGCCCGAATAGCCGATGGTCAGCGTGCCCTTGTTGATCTCGCGCAGCACATCCTCGGCCAGCACCTTGCCGTTCTCGACCTTGACGTTCTTGAACATCTCATTGGCAAAGCCGAACTTCCTGGCGAACATGTGCATGATGTCGAGGTCGGTCTTCGATTCGAAGATCGGCTCGACGATCTTGTAGCCCCACTGCAGCGAGCGGTTCGACGCCGTGCGCGAGCCGTCCTGCTCCAGCGCCGAGCAGGCAGGCAGCAGATAGATCCCGTCCCGGCGGTTGGACATCGCGGCGACCTGGATCGGGTGCGGGTCGACGACCACCAGCATGTCGATCTTGTCCAACGCCTTCATGACGTCGGGGCCGCGGGTCTGGGTGTTGGCCCCGTGGCCCCAGAACACCATCGCCTTGAGGTTGTCGGGCTGGTCGAGGTTGTCCTTGCCGACCTTCTCGAGCACGCCGTCATGCCAGCGCGATTCCGGAATGCCGGGCGCCTCCATGAGCGCCTTCGACTTGAAACGGCCGAGCATGTAGTCGTAAGGCACGTCCCAGACGCGCGACCAATGGCGCCACGCGCCCTCGATCACGCCGTAATAGCCCGGCAGAGTCGACGGATCGACGCCCATGTCGGTGGCGCCCTGCACGTTGCAGTGGCCACGATAGATGTTCGCACCGCCGCCCGACGTGCCGATCACGCCGTGAGCCAGGCCGAGAATGCAATATGCACGCACGTTGGCCGAGCCGACGGTGTGCTGCGTGCCGCCCATGCACCAGATGATGGTGAAGGGCCGGTTGTTGGCCAGGGTCTGCGCCACCCGGCGCAGCTGCGCGCCAGGTACTCCAGTGATGCGCTCGACCTCGGCCGGGTTGTACTTAGCGACCTCCTTGCGGACGTCGTCGAAGCCAAACACGCGCTGCTTGATGAAGTTCTTGTCCTCCCAGCCGTTCTCCAGCGTGTGCCAGAGAATGCCCCAGATCAGCGCGATGTCCGTGCCGGGGCGCATGCGTACATGCTCGCTCGAATGCGCCGCCGTGCGGGTGAAACGAGGATCGCAGACGATGAACGGGGCGTTATTCTGCTCCTTGCCGCGCAGCATGTGGATCAGCGACACCGGGTGCGCCTCGGCGGGGTTGCCGCCGATGAGGAACAGCGCGCGGCTGTTCTGGATGTCGTTGTAGGAATTGGTCATCGCGCCGTAGCCCCAGGTCTGGGCGACGCCGGCGACCGTGGTCGAGTGGCAGATACGCGCCTGATGGTCGACGTTGTTGGTGCCCCAGAAGGCAGCGAACTTGCGGAACCAGTAGGCGCCTTCATTGGTGAACTTGGCGGAGCCGAGCCAGTAGACCGAGTCCTGGCCCGAGGTCTCGCGGATCTTGAGCATGCGGTCGCCGACTTCGTTGATCGCCTGGTCCCAGCTCAAACGCTCCCAGCGGCCGTTGACCAGCTTCATCGGGTATTTGAGGCGGCGCTCGCCGACGCAGACCTCGCGGATCGCGGCGCCCTTGGCGCAATGTCCGCCGAGGTTGATCGGCGACTCGAACGTCGGCTCCTGGCTGACCCACACGCCGTTGACCACCTCGGCGGTCACCGTGCAGCCGACCGAGCAGTGGGTGCAGGTGTTCTTGATCAGCTTCACGTCACCGCTGGCAGCGCGCGGCGCCTGGGCGTCGGCTTTGCGGACCGTGCCGAGCGACAGTGTCGAGGCACCGACGACGGCACCGGCGGCAAGGCCGGAACGGCGCAGGAAGGTGCGGCGATCGACGGCATCGCCGGCAACACCGGCAAGGGCCTTGGTCAGGCGGGTGCCGGTGAGATGGCTGGATTTACGCGTCAGCATATTGGGTTCTCCCGCCTTAGAACTTCGACAGTTCGTAGTAGCGCTTCACGTGATCGGTCTCCCGATACCCCTGGCTCTGGGGCGCTGCGTCGGCCGCCTGGGCCGGCGCCGGCTCCGAGACGAGCCCCGCTGCAACGCCGGCAGCGGCGCCAAGCCCCGCCGTCTTGAAGAACTCGCGCCGCGTCGGCGACTTCGGAGTTTTATTGTCGGTCATCGTTCGGTTCTCCTTTGCGAGCTAGCTAGCGGTTGCGCCTCACGCCGCCTGGTCTTCGGCGACGAGAGCGAAGGCTTGGATCTCAATATCGATGAACAGCCGGCCGAGCCTGGCGACCGGCATGTAAAACACGGCGTGTTTCGCGGCCTCGAGGTCGGTGAAGAAGCGCGGCGCCCACGCCGCGATATGCGCGTTGAAGAAACGCCGCTGTGTCGCCAGATCGGCCGGAGCGTCGAAGGCGCCGGTGATCAGCCCGGCCATCATCTCGCACAGCGAACCGATGTGATCCTCGGGCTCGGCGACACCCGCGTTGCGCGCGATGCCAAGCTTCGTCATGTCGCCGCGCAGGGCGGCCAGCGGCTTGCCGTGAAGGAAGCCGGTCAGATAGTACGAGGCGTAGGGCATCAACTCGCCACGCGCCACGCCGATAAAGAGATCCTGGTATTCCTCGCCAAGCCGGCGTGCGTCCAGCTTACGCGCGGTGGCGGCCAGCGCCCTCAGCGCCTGGCCAAGCTCGGTCTCGTCACCCGTGAACGAAGACACCTGCGCCAGCAGCGCTTTGTCAGGCGCAGCCGTCAGCAAC
>VGEI01000161.1 GCA_016869415.1 Alphaproteobacteria bacterium | reverse complement strand
ACGACCGGCCGCTGCATAGTCGTGTCGCGCCCGGCATTATATCGCCCCCAACCGGACCACTGGCCAGCACGGATGCTGCAGCGACTTCTCCATTCCGGCTATTGGACCATCGCGACGCTGACCATCGCGGCGATGGTCGCGCTCGCCGCCTTCGGGCACGAACCCTGGGGTGCGCTACGGGGTAATCGCAGCTCTCGCCGCCGGAACCGCCTTCCTCATCGTCCAAACCCGTCGACGTGAGCAAGAGCTGCAGCGCGCCGAGCAGCGGCTGCGCGACGCCGTCGAGGCGATTCCGGGCGGCTTCATGCTATTCGATGCCGACGACCGGCTGGTTCACATCAATCACAACGATTCCTCGCTGCCGCCAGTCGGCAGCGATTTCGCGCGCACCGGCGATACCTTCGAGACCATCCTGCGACGGACGATCGCCGCAGGGCGTATCCCCGAGGCGGCTGCTGATCCCGATGCCTGGGTCGCGGCGCGGCTGCGGCGGCACCGGACGGAGGCCGGCAACACGCTGCTGAGGGTCGGGGGCCGCGTCGTCGAAGTCATCGAGCGGCCAACCCAAGAGGGTGGCGTGGTCACGCTGCGTTTCGACGTCACTGAGCGCGAGCGAGTCTTCGAGGCGGAGCGCCTCGCGCGTACCGCCGCCGATGCGGCGAACCGCGCCAAGTCCGAGTTCCTCTCGCGCATGAGCCATGAGCTGCGCACGCCGCTCAACGCCATTATCGGCTTCGCCCAGATCCTCACGCTCGACCGGCCCGGCGCCCTGACACCGGACCAGAAGGAGAACAGCGAGCTCATCCTCAACAGCGGGCAGCATCTGCTCAACCTGGTCAACGAGGTGCTCGACCTCGCCGGTATCGAGGCCGGCCGGCTGAAGCTGTCGCCCGAGCGCGTGGCCGTCGCCGATGTCGTCTCGCTCGCCCTGGCGACAATGAAACCGGTCGCGGAGAAAGCCGGCGTCACGCTCACCGCCGGCAGCGACAACCCGGGCGCGGTACGTGCCGATTTGCAGCGCCTGCGCCAGATCCTGCTCAATCTCCTTTCCAACGCGATCAAGTACAACCGCAAGGGCGGCAGCGTGTCGATCGGCGCCGGCCCGAGCGGCAGTGCAAGCCTGCGCATCAGCGTCAGCGACACCGGCCAGGGCATCGCGCCCGAGCGGGAGGCGCAGCTCTTCGAGCCCTTCCAGCGCCTAGGCGCCGAGCACACGACCGTTGAAGGAGTGGGTATCGGCCTTGCCCTGTCAAAGAAGCTCGTCGAGGCGATGGGCGGGGAGATCGGCTACACCACCAAGCCCGGAGAAGGCAGCACTTTCTGGTTCGACCTGCCGGCCGAGACCGGCGCGCCCGCCGTAGATGTCTCTATGCCGCTTCCCGAGCCGGTCAGGGCGAAAGCGGGCGGCTATTCGGTGCTCTATGTCGAGGACAACCCGACCAATCTACGCCTGATGGCGCAGCTGCTGCACGCATTGCCGGGTGTCGCCCTGTTCTCGGCTCCGTCCGGCACGCTGGGCATCGACTTGGCCATAGCGCATCAGCCCGACATCGTCGTGCTCGATCTCAATCTGCCAGGTATGAGCGGCTATGACGTTCTCCAGCGTTTCAAGGCGCTGCCGGAGATGCGCGACACACCTGTGATCGCGCTGACCGCAGCGGCCATGCCGGCCGATGTGGCGCGGGGCACGGCCGCCGGGTTCTTCCGCTACCTCACCAAGCCGCTCGATGTGCCTACGTTTTTGGCTGCTGTCGATGTGGCGCTGGCCACCACGCAAGACCGGCGTACCGGCGGCACGGTCCGACTCTGAAGGCCAAGTCAGTCAGGTAACTTTTCCACGAACTGGCCACCGCGCCGCGTGTTGGTGGCGGTCGATTCGTGCGCTCCGCCAGACGGGGCGGTACCGCAACCTCTCGGGATCAAGACTAAGAACATATGCCAGATTCGATGCTAAATCAGGGCACTACGGTCCGGTTTGATCAGGATTAGCTCCAGCACCGGAAAGCAGCGGCATTGGGACGCCGCCTCAACCCAGCAAACTGGCGGGTTAGAATTAAGAGTCCTGCAAGAGTTTTAGTTAATTCTGTGGGGCTGTCGTCCGGACCGGGGACCGCCGCGCCGTGTTCCATCGATTCCATTCCCGCAGCTACCAGATCGCTTCGGTTGCCCTAGCCGGGGCGCTGATGCTCATCGGTATGTTCGCCTGGGACCAATGGGCCGCCTACGAGCAGGCACTGGCGAGCGCACAGCGCGAAACCCGCAACGTGAAGGTGCTGCTCGTCGAGCATACCGCCCATGTCTTTCATGCGGCCGAGGAGACACTACGCGCCGTAGCGCAAGTGCGTCAGGACGCCATGGCCGAACCGGCCCGCTGGACCCCCATAGCGGTCCACGAGCGTCTGAGGGCCCTCCAGGAAGCATCGCCGCTCTATCTTGCCGTCGGCTGGTTCGATGCCGACGGCAACAGGCTCGCGACGTCACAATCGAGCACGCCGTCGGGCAACATCGCCGGGCAGGAGAATTTCCGTGCCCAGCGCGAGGGAAGTGCCGCCGGCTTCCATATCTCGGCCACGTTGCGCTCGGCACAGTACGGCCGGCCGGTGATCAACACGTCGATCCCGCTTCGCGATGCAGAAGGCGGCTTCGCCGGCCTGGCCAACGTGGCTCTCGACGCCATCCAGCTGGCGGAGATCTATCGGAAGGTCGACCTCGGGCCGCAGCGCTCCCTGGCGCTCGTGCGGGACGACGGCACCTATTTGGCGCGTACGCCCCATCTCGACAACATGATCGGCAGCTCGATCGCCGGTGGCGTGATGTTTCGCGAGCACCTGCCGAGAACGGATTCCGGCTACTTCCCGTCGCGCGGCGCCATGGACGGCGTCGCGCGTCTCGTGAGCTACGAGCGAGTCCCCCGTTTGCCCCTCGTCGTGACCGTCAGCGTCTCCCGCGACGACGCGCTGGCCGAGTTCCGGCGGCGGCTCATCGCCGGCAGCCTCTGGCTTGCGGCAATGATTGCCGTCCTGGCCGCTGCCACCTGGCTGCTCATTCTGCAGACGCGCCGCCGGGAAGGGTCGGAGGCCCGGCTGCACGCCGGCGAGGCCCGATTTCGCGAATTCGCGGCGGCGTCCGCCGACTGGTTCTGGGAAACCGACGAGAGTGCACGATTCGTCTGGATTTCCGAAGCTATCGAGGCGGCGACGGGAAGGCCGCCCGCCTGGTTTTACGGCAAGACGCGCGAGGAGGTCGGCTACGACGGCGTTTCCGCCGAGCAGATGAACGAGCACCTTCAGCTCCGCCGTGAGCACCGTCCGTTCCGCGACTTCGAGTTTCGCTATCAGGGTCTCAACGGACCGTGCTTGATACGCAGTAGCGGCGGGCCGGTCTTCGACGCGGACGGCCGATTCCGCGGATACCGGGGCACAGCCCGCGACGTGACGGAACTGCGGCGGGCGGAACAGCGGCTGCGCGACGCGGTCGAGGCCATCCCGGGCGGATTCATGCTTTTCGATGCCGACGACCGCCTGATCTATTTCAACAACAACGAGTTCTCCATTCCCCAGGCCAGCAGCAATGTCGCGCGGCTCGGCGAGACGTTCGAGACCATTCTGCGCCGGGTCGTCGGCGCCGGGCTGATCGACTGCGGCCCGGTGGGTCCCGAAGCCTGGATCGCCGAGCAGCTGCGCCGGCATCGGCAGAAGACCGACAACTCGCTGGTAACAGCCCGCGGCCGTAGAATCGAAGTCATCAAGCGGCCGACCCAGGAGGGCGGCGTTGTGGTGCTGCGTTTCGACGTGACGGAGCGCGAACGCGCCCGTGCGACGCTCGAGGCCAGCGAAGCGCGCTTTCGGCAATTCGCGGCAGCGTCGGGGGACTGGCTCTGGGAGACCGACGAGGAGCACCGCTTCGTCTGGATGTCGGACTCGGTCGAGGCTGCGGTGGGGGTTCCTGCGGCCTGGCACTACGGCAAGAAGCGAACGGAGTTGAGGGCGCCCGGTATCCCGGACGAGGTTTGGGAAGCACACCTGCGAACGCAGAACGAACGCCGCCCGTTCCGCGACTTCGAGTACCTGCGCCGGGGCCCGGACGGCGACCGCTGGCTGCGGTCTAACGGGATACCGTTTTTCGATGCCGGCGGCCGGTTCCGCGGCTACCGCGGAACCGGCAGCGACATCACCAACCTGCGCCGCGCCGAACTTCGCTTGCGCGACGCCCTCGAGTCGATTCCCGGAGGCTTCTTGCTGTTCGACGCCGGCGACCGCCTTGTCTACGTCAACCAGGCGAACGCCTCCATCGTACCTGAAGTGGCCGCCTTCCATCGGGTGGGAGAGAGCTTCGAGTCCATCGTGCGCAAATGCCTGGCGGCTGGCCTGATTGCCGATGCGGAGGAGGATCCCGAGGCCTGGATCGCCGAGCGTGTGCGCCGGCATCGCGCGGCACCGGTCAGCACACTGCTCCGGCACGGCATGCGCTGGGTCGAGGTCATCGAGCATCCGACCCACGACGGCGGCATCATCATGCTGCGCTTCGACGTCACCGAGCGCCAACACGCTGCCCAAGCCGAACGCCAGGCCCGCGCCGAGGCCGACGCCGCAAGCAACGCCAAATCCGACTTCCTGTCGCGCATGAGCCACGAGCTGCGCACGCCGCTCAACGCCATCGTCGGCTTCGCCCAGATGCTGCAGCTCAACCGGGAGCCCAACCTGACCGCCGCCCAGAAAGAATTCACCGATTACATCCTCGGCGGCGGGCGGCACCTGCTCGCCCTGGTCAACGAGGTGCTCGATATGGCCGGAGTCGAGGCCGGCCGCGTGAAGCTGTCGCTCGAACCGGTCGACGTTGCCGATATCGTCACCCAGGCGGTCCAAAGCATGCGCCCAGTGGCCATCAAGGCCGGGGTCGCGCTCAAGGAAACCGAGGGCCTAGCCGGCGCCGCCGTCCGGGCCGATATACAGCGCCTGCGCCAGGTGCTGCTCAACCTGTTGTCGAACGCCATCAAGTACAACCGGCCCGACGGCAGCGTCACCGTGACCGCGACCCGGCCGGAGAGCGGCCGGATACGGATCTCGGTGAGCGACACCGGCGTCGGCATCGCGCCCGAGCATGCATCGCGGCTTTTCGAGCCTTTCCAGCGCCTCGGCGCAGAAACGACCGCCGTCGAAGGCACCGGAATCGGCCTCGCCCTGTCGAAGCGGCTGATCGAGGCCATGGGAGGCAGCATCGGCTACACCGGCGAAGCGGGCCAGGGAAGCACGTTCTGGGTGGAACTTCCCGCCGATGTGCATCTCAGCCCGCCGCCACCGCCCGCCATGGCCGATACGACCGTTACGCCCGACACCGCCCGGGGCTACTCGCTTCTCTACGTCGAGGACAATCCCGCGAACCTTCGGCTCATGGAGTACGTCATCCGCGCGCTGTCGGGCGTCTCCCTATTCTCGGCACCGAGCGGGCCGCTGGGCATCGAGCTGGCGCTGGCGCACCGGCCCGATGTCATCGTGCTCGACCTCAATCTACCCGGCATGAGCGGCTATGACGTGCTCCAACGTCTCAAAGCGATGCCGGAGACGCGCGACACACCGGTGATCGCCCTGACCGCTGCGGCGATGCCGGCCGACGTGGCGCGCGGCGCAGCCGCCGGTTTCTTCCGCTACGTCACGAAGCCGCTCGACGTGACGAGCTTTATCGGCACCCTCGATTCCGCACTGGCCGTCGTACAGCAGTCCCGCGCAGCCGGCCCTCTTCGTCACTGACCTGCGTCTTGCCCTCAGCCGAGGCGGCGGGCGCCGGCCGCCTATGCTCAGGGCATCGCCTCGACAAGCTGGCCGCCGAGCCGCACCGGCGCCACACGCCTGGCCAGTCCGCTCGCATCGTCGATCTCCGCGTAGATGGCGCAGAGCGTGCCCTCGCCCTCGGCCGGCGTCAGGCGCTCGCCCGGCATCTTGCGGACGAAGCGCTGGGTGGCGATATCCTTCTTCATGCCGATGATCGAATCGTAGTCGCCGCACATGCCGGCGTCGGTCTGATAGCCGGTGCCGCCGGGCATGATACGCGCATCGGCGGTCGGCACGTGGCTATGGGAGCCGACGACCAGCGAGGCCCGGCCGTCCACCGTGTAGGCCAGGGCCTGCTTCTCGGACGTTGCCTCGCCGTGCAGATCGATAAGGATGGCAGCAGCAGCCGTCGGCCCCAGCCGATGCTGGGCTAGCGCCGTCTCCAGCGCCTGGAAAGGGTCGTCGAGCGGATCCATGAACAGGCGCGTCATCACGTTGATGACCACCACCGGTTTTCCGTTCCGGGCCGTATAGGTGCCGATGCCCTTGCCCGGGGTGGCCTTGGGATAGTTGAGCGGCCGCAGCAGCCGCGGATCGCCGCCGATATGGGCGATGATCTCGCGCTGGTCCCAGACATGGTTGCCCGTGGTCAGGCAATCGACGCCGCAATCGTAGAACTCGCGGGCGATGGCGGCGGTGATGCCGAAGCCCCCCGCGGCGTTCTCGCCGTTGGCGAAGACGAAATCCAGGTCGAGCCGCCGGCGCAGCTCGGGCACGCGCTTGAGGACTGCCTCCCGCCCCGACCGGCCGACGATGTCGCCGCAGAAAAGAACTTTCATGAGCCGAAGAACTGCCGCAGCCAGAGGAAGCGCCGACGCTCGGCGCGGCGCACGCCCTTCTCCGTTACCAGCCAGTCGAGGCGCTGATCGAGCGTGTCGTGCGGCACGGAGTCGAACTCCTGCACGGCATAGGCGACGCCGACACAGGTGACGGGCTTACGCGCCCGCAGCGCGGCTATCGTGCGATCGGTGTAGCCTCCGCCGTAGCCCAGCCGGTTGCCCTGCGCGTCGAAGGCCAGCAGCGGCAGGAGCAGCACGTCCGGCGTCACGGCCGGCGTGCGGTAGTCCGGCATCTCGATGCCGAAGACGCCGGGCACCAGACGGTCGTCCGGCTGCCAGCGGTGATAGGTCATCGGCTGCCCGCGACGGATATGTGGCAGGCCGATGGGGTGGCCGCGCCGATGGAGTGCCGTCAGCAGGGGGCGCACGTCGATTTCGGTGCCGCGCGGCCAATAGCCTCCCACGGCGGCGCCCGCGGCGACCGGCAATTCGGCCAGCGCATGATCGCGCATCATATGGGAAAGGCGGCCGGTGAAATCCTCGGCGTGGGCCAGGCGGCGCTTCTCCGCGGCCCGGGGACGAAGCGCGCGTTTTTCCTCGGCAATATCGGGCATGAGCGCGATTGTCGGGGAGCGCGCCGCAAGGCGCAAGGCCGGACGGAGCCACAGCGGCCGTTGGCGTTTTGTATCCTCTGTGGCCTGCAGTACGCAGGTGGGTGCCATATGCCGAACCCACGGGTCCGGTAGGGACAGCTCCCGAGAGATACTTATAGCCCCAGGGATAACGTTGCCTGACGCGCCCCGCAGCCCCGTCCTGGGGTCAACTTAGGCTCGAAGCCGGGGCGGGACAAGCCCTACTGCCGCGACGCCCCGTGCTCGACGCGCGCCGCCATCTCGTCGATCTGCTGCGCCAGCGCTTCCAATCCGGAGGCGAGAACGTTGTCGGCCTCGCGAGCGCCGGCGTGCTGGGCGCTCAGGCTGGCCAGGGTAGCGCGTGTCGCCGCGCGCTCGCGCTCGGCCTCCTCGAGCAACTGCTCGTTCTCGGCGATGCGGCGCGCGGCCGCCTTCAGTGCCGCCTCCGCCTGCGTGGCCGCAGCCTGGGCGCTGCGCGCCGCCTCGCCGGCCTGGCGCGCCAGCC
>VGEI01000160.1 GCA_016869415.1 Alphaproteobacteria bacterium | reverse complement strand
GTCAAGCTGGCACTTTACAGACCGCAATCAGGCCGCCTGGGTGGGACTCGGCCCTTTAGCTTATTCCGCCGCCTGGCTCGCCGGGGCGGGATTGCGCCAGCAGGCCAGGAGTTCGGCCTCGCGCGCCTTGGTCTTCTTGAGGTTCGCCTCTTTCACATGGCCGAAGCCGCGGATCTGCTCGGGCAGTGAGGCAAGCTCGACCGCGAGCCCGTGATTGGTAGGGTTGAGGCCGGCTTCCAACTCGGCCAGCAGCGTCTCGTACTCGGCGATCAGGCGCCGCTCGCTCTGGCGCTCTTCAGTCTTGCCGAAAAGGTCGAGCGCCGTGCCGCGCAGGAATTTGAGCCTCGCCAGGACGCGGAACGCCGGCAGCATCCACGGCCCGAAGGCTCGCTTCTTGAAATGGCCGGTGACCGGATCGCGCTCGGCGATCGCCGGCGGCGCCAGGTTGAACTCGAGTCTGTAGCCGCCCTCGAACTGGGCACGCACGGCCTGCATGAACGCCGGATCGGCGTAGAGCCGCGCCACCTCGTACTCGTCCTTGTAGGCCATCAGCTTGAACAGGTAGCGCGCAGCGGCCTCGGCGAGGCCCGTCTGGCCGGGGGTCTTCGCCGCCTCAGCGGCGGCGACCCAGCGCACGCGGTCCTCATAGCGCAGGGCGTAGGCTCGGTCCTGATAGTTGGTCAGGAACTCGACGCGCCTGGCGACGATCTCGTCGAGCGTACGGGCGCGCGGCGGCAGCGCCGTGACGGTCTTCTTGCCGGGCGCGCCGGCGAGCGCCTTGTCGATGGCCGCGCGGTCATGCGCCGCTAGTCTTCCCCAGCGGAAGGCGGCGGTGTTCATCGCGATCGACACCTCGTTGAGGGCGATAGCCTTCTCCAGCGCCTCGGCCGAGACCGGCACCAAGCCCTTCTGCCAAGCGAAACCGAGCAGGAGGAGGTTGGTGGCGATGGGGTCACCCAGCAGAGCCGTGGCCAGCGCGGTGGCGTCGACCATGTCGAGCCCGGCGGCACCCACCGCCCGCTCCAGCGAAGACTTGAGCTCGGCGACGGGCAGGCGGAAATCGGCGTTGCGGGTGAAGCTGCCGGTGACGATCTCGTGCGTGTTGACCACCGCCTTGGCATGGCCCGGGGCGAGCTTCGACACGGATTCGTCGCCCGCCGCCACGACCAGGTCGCAGCCCAGCAGCAGATGCGCCTCGCCGTCGGCGATGCGCACCGAGTGCAGATCCTCCGGCGTGCCGCCGAGGCGGATATGCGAGAACACCGCGCCGCCCTTCTGCGACAGGCCGGTCATGTCGAGGATCGAGCAGCCCTTGCTCTCCAGGTGCGCGGCCATGCCGACGATGGCGCCGATGGTGATGACGCCCGTCCCGCCGATGCCGGTGACCAGGATGTTGTAGGGCCGGTCGAGGGCCGGCAGCTTCGGCGCCGGCAGGTCGGCGGCCGGGTTGGGCGGCGCCACGGCCGCCGGCGGCGCCTTGGCGATCGCCGGTTTCGGCCTGCGCGGCTGGCCGCCGAGCACCGTCACGAACGAAGGGCAGAAGCCCTTCACGCAGGAATAGTCCTTGTTGCACGACGACTGGTCGACGGCCCGCTTGCGGCCGAACTCGGTCTCCACCGGCACGACCGACAGGCAGTTCGACTGCACGCCGCAGTCGCCGCAGCCCTCGCACACCGCCTCGTTGACGAACACGCGCTTGGCCGGGTCGGGGAAGGTGCCGCGCTTGCGCCGGCGGCGCTTCTCGGCGGCGCAGGTCTGGTCGTAGAGCAGGATTGTGACGCCCTTGAGCTCGCGCAAGCTCCGCTGCACGGCGTCGAGGTCGTCGCGGTGGTCGAAGGTCGTGCCCGCGGGGAACCCGGCATCGGCCGGATACTTCTCCGGGTCGTCGGAGACCACGGCGATGCGGGTGACGCCCTCGGCCGCTACCTGCCGCGCGATCTGCGCCACGGTGAGCGAGCCTTCGGCCGGCTGTCCCCCCGTCATGGCGACGGCGTCGTTGTAGAGGATCTTGTAGGTGATGTTGACCTTGGCCGCGATGGCGGCGCGGATGGCCATCGAGCCCGAATGCGTGTAGGTGCCGTCACCCAGGTTCTGGAAGATATGCGCAGTCTCGGTGAACGGTGCCTGGCCGATCCACTGCGCGCCTTCCCCGCCCATGTGGGTGAAGGTCTCGGTCTTGCGGTCCATCCACACGGCCATGTAGTGGCAGCCGATGCCCGCCGCAGCCCGGCTACCCTCGGGAACTCTGGTCGAGGTGTTGTGCGGGCAGCCCGAGCAGAAATAGGGCGTGCGTTTGACCGTGACGTGCGGTGCCTTGAGCTGCTTCTCCCGGGCCTCGAGGAAAGCCAGGCGCTCCTCGATATGCTTGGTGGTGAAGAAAGGCCGGAGGCGGTTGGCCAGCACGCGGGCGATCTGGGCCGGCTGCAGCTCGGCGGCCGAGGGCAGGATCCATTCGCCCTTCTCGTCGAACTTGCCGATCACGCGCGGGCGCACATCGGCGCGCCAGTTGTACAGCTGCTCCTTGATCTGGTTCTCGATGATCGCCCGCTTTTCCTCGATGACGATGACCTCTTCGAGGCCTTCGGCGAAGCGGCGGGCACCCTCGCGCTCCAGCGGCCAGGACATGCCGACCTTGTAGAGGCGGATGCCGATCTCGGCCGCGAGACGCTCGTCGATGCCGAGATACTCCAGCGCCTCGCGCGTGTCGTGATAGGCCTTGCCGGTGGTGATGATGCCGAAGCGCGGGTTGGGCGAATCCAGAATGATGTTGTCGAGCCGGTTGGCCCGCGCGAACGCCAGGGCGGCGTAGGCCTTGTAGCGGTGCAGCCGGTATTCCTGGACGTTCCAGTCATCCGGCCAGCGGATGTGCAGCCCGCCCTCGGGCATCTCGAAATCGTTGGGGATGACGATGCCCTGGCGCTGCGGGTCGACATGGATGGAGGCTGCGGCGTCCATCGTGTCGGCGATGCACTTCATCGACACCCAGCAGCCGGAGTAGCGGCTCATCGCCCAGCCGAGCAGGCCGTAGTCGAGAACCTCCTGCACGCCGGCCGGGTTGAGCACCGGCAGCATCCCCGCGACCATGTGGTGGTCGGACTGGTGCGGCAGGGTCGAGGATTTGGAGGCGTGGTCGTCGCCCAGCAGCACGAGCACGCCGCCATGCTTCGAAGTACCCGCGAGGTTGCCGTGGGTGATCGGGTCCATCGAGCGGAAGACGCCCGGCCCCTTGCCGTACCAGATGGAGAAGATGCCGTCGTAGCGGGCACCGGGGAAGAGGCCGACCTGCTGGCTGCCCCACACGCCCGTCGCGGCGAGATCCTCGTTGAGCCCCGGCTGGAAATGGATGTGGTGGCGCTTCAAAAATTTCTGGGCGCGCCACAGCGCCATGTCGTAGCCGCCGAGCGGCGAGCCGCGATAGCCGGAGATGAAGCCGGCGGTGTTGAGGCCGGCGGCCTCGTCGCGGCGGCGCTGCACCAGGGGGAGACGCACCAGCGCCTGCGTGCCGGTCAGGAAGATCCGGCCCCGCTCGAGGGCGTATTTGTCGTCGAGACTGACTGCCGCCAGTGCCATCGCTCCTCCCCGAGCGCTTGTCGAGCCCTCAAGGTAGTACGCTGCTGCGCGGCAAACAATGCGGGTGAAAACAGTTATTTAGGCCGGCAATAAAGCGCCGCAGGATGGCGCTCCAGCGAAAGCTATTGCCGCCTTGCGGGCGGTTCGGGTTCGCAAATTACCGGCGCCGCCCGCCGGGCGAACGGCGGTGACGTCTACATCATCCGCCCGACCGGCACACCCATTGGGCTGAAGACGATCTCGTCGGCCGTCTTCTTCTGCTCGGCGCTCAGGCTGGCGTAGAGCGGGTCGAGCACGGTCTTCAACTTCGCCATCTCTTCGGCGTGTGCCGCGAAGGCGTTGGCCTGTGCCGCCAGCCGGTCCGGCAGCGACACGTCAGGGCCGACGCGCCCGTGCATGAACTGGTGCTCGGCATGCATGGTGGTAGCGTTAGTGCGCACAGCCTCGGCGAAGGCATTCCACGCCGGCAACTGGGCGTCGCTGATCTTCAGCTCCGTCTTGATGAAGGCGAGGCGACCTTCGACGCGGTCGATCCCATGCCGGCCTGCCTGCCCTTGGCCGCCCATGCGCTCGCTCATGCTGCGGCCTTGCATCATGCCTCCTTGCATCATGCTGGGGGGTGTGGCCTGCGGCTGGGGGGTGGCGTGCCGGTGATCCTGGCTGTGAGCCAGGACGGGGATGGCGGAAAGCAACGCTGCGAGAGCGGTGGCCTGGAACAAGTTCATGACACACCTCCAATGAGATGCGTGAACCGTAGATGCGACTGCTACGAGCCGCCTTGATCTGGCTCAATCGGTGCACTTGCCGGCCTACAACAGCCCAGGGGTACTAACGTACGCGGGAGCGTGCTAGCGTTCTCATGGGCACTCAATCATGTGCCGAAGGGCAGGAACGCGAGGTTTAAGACGTTCAGCCAAACCATGGAGGGGTCAATCATGGGCTTCAGGAGTTTGCTGGGAATGGCCGTTGGCGTGCTGGCGCTGGCGGGGGTTGCGGCAACAGCGGAGGCGCAAGTCTCGCCGCAGCGGCTGCAGGATATATACAATATGTCGCCGGAGCAGATGGCGGCGACGGGCGCCTGGACGCGCTCGAGCTACGACCGGCTGCTGGCCTACGTCAATTCGATCCGCGACCCGAAGGTCCGCGCCATCGTCGCCGACATGGTGACCAACCCGCGCTCGACCGTGTTCAACCAGCCGGCGCACAAGAACGCCTTCCGCTTCTCGCCGGCGGCGGGTGGACCCGGCCATCACTTCTATCCGGGTGGGCTCGCCGTGCACGCGGTCGAAAATATCGAGATCTCGATGGGCTGGGCCGACGCGCTGGCCAAGGTCCACGGCACCGACAACACCAACCGCGACATGATCATCGCCGCGCTCACCCTGCATGATTGGGCAAAGGTCTGGTACCTGTGGGACGACGCGACCCATACCATCAAGCGGCCCGACTGGTTCCCCGAGTACTGGGGCGGGGCCGAGGGCATCGCCAAGTGGAAGTGGATGGGCGGCCACGGCGCCATTGTCTAGGCCGAGCTGATGAAGCGCGGCGCGCCGGACAATCTGGTCATCGGCACCGCGGCGGCCCATTTCGATCCGTTCTGGGACGTCGACAAGGCCAGCGGCAAGGAAGGCCTGAACGCAGCACTAGCCGAGGCGGCGAAGCTCGCCCAGCTGCCGGCGATCAAGGTCGACCCGGCCAAGCGCATGGCTGAGTGGTGGATGATCGTCTACTCGGACGGCTCCTGGTCCTACTCGCACTACATCGCCGGCCAGTTCGCCCACAACTGGGTGCGTGAGGTGGCCCAGAGCCTCGGCGTCGATCCGAAATCGGGCCAGGCCAACAAGCTGGCGAACTTCGTGCTCACCCGCATCTCCGACTTCCGGCTCTACAACCTCTACCAGTCGGCGGGTTTCGACGCGGCGGTGCCGAAGAAGCTAATCCTGGAGATCCTGCAGAACTCGTCCGCCTACGAGGTGCCGGCGGGCTGACGCCTTCCGCCGGATGATGCCGTTCCCCAGCCCGGCCGCATACACGCGGCCGGGCTTCGTTCTTGCGTTGCTGCTCCTTGGCAGCACGACTGCCGATGCCGAGAGCGTCGAGCTACGTGTCGAGATTCGCGGCGGCGAGGTGCCACGCGCTCAGCGCGTGCTCAAGGTCCACCACGACGACCGGGTCCGCATCGAGTGGCGGGCCGACCGGGCGACGGTCATCCATATCAAGGGCTACGATCTCTCCGTCCATGCCGATCCCGGCAAACCGGAGGTCATGGAGTTCAAGGCCTTCGCTACTGGGCGGTTCCCCGTGCACGTCCATGACGTCGACGCCACGGGTGGGCCGGTGCGGCACGGGCATCACACGCGGCCGCTGCTGCGCTTCGAGGTTCATCCCAAGTGAGGGCCGTTCTCGCTGCCCTCTTCTGGCTGGCGGGCGCCGGGCCCGCCGCGGCACACGCCTTCGCCGAGCGCTACGAGCTGCCGGTGCCCGTCTGGCTGTTTATCGTCGGCGGGGCGCTGACCGTGACGGTAACCTTCGTCATGGTCGGCGTGTTCGCTCGCGGCGGGGCGGAGCGCTACGCGGCCTGCCGTGTCCGGCTGAGCGAAGGTACGCCGGCCGGTCTCCGCCGGCTGCTGCAGATTGCCGGTGTTGCCGCACTGCTGCTGATCCTGGCCGCTGGGTTTGCCGGCGATCCGAGCCCGCACCGCAATATCGTGCCGACGCTGGTCTGGATCGTCGGCTGGGTCGGCTTCTCCTACCTAGCCATGCTGATCGGCAATCCCTGGCCGGCGGTCGATCCGTGGCGTACGCTCTTCGACCGCTTCGGCCCAAGTGTCCGCGCCCCGCGCCCCTGGCCGCGGCGGCTCGGGGCCTGGCCGGCGCTCATCCTGCTGCTGCTCTTCGGCTGGTTCGAGCTGGTCTTTCCCTTCGCCGCACAGCCGCGGATCCTGGCCTCGCTGATCGCGGCCTACTCGCTGCTGGCCTGGGCGATCATGGCTCTCTACGGGCCGGACGCCTGGCGCGACAGCGCCGATCCCTTCCACCGTGTCTTCGGTCTCTTCGGGCGTTTTGCGCCCCTGGCGCGGGAGGAGGTTGGTCTCGTGCTGCGGCCCTACGCCGCCCGGCTGCTTGGGCCGGGGACGGCCGTCTCGACGCCCGTCAGTTGTTTCATCGTCGGCATGCTGGCCATCGTGCTGTTCGACGGGCTGCAGGGCAGCGCCCACTGGACCGCAATCGAGGATGCGGTGCACGCGCTCAATCCGAGACTGGGAGATGTCGGTTGGATCCTGGTGCACACCGCCGGCCTGCTGCTGACCTGGCTGCTCCTGCTCGGGCTCTTCCTCGGCACCTGCGCGCTGATGCGCCGGATCGTCGGCGGCGAGCACACGACGCTCGACTACGCGCGTGCCTTCGCCCTGACCCTCATCCCCATCGCCGTCGGTTACCATTTCGCGCACACTTTCGTGTACCTGCTGGTGCAGGGACAGAATGCGATCTCACTGGCCTCCGACCCGTTCGGCTGGGGCTGGGACCTGTTCGGCACGCGCGGCCGCGCCGTCGACATCGCCATCATCAATGCGAAGACGGCCTGGTACCTGGCGCTCACCGCCATCGTCAGCGGGCATGCCGTATCGGTCTATCTGGCACATGACGTGGCCGGTCGGCTGGTCGGTACGCGCGGCCGGGCCTTCGGCTGCCTCGTGCCGATGACCGTGCTGATGGTGCTCTACACCGTCGTCAGCCTGCAGATCCTGGCCGAGCCGCTGGTCCGCTACTCCGGCCCGCAGGAGACGATCATCTAAATCGGAATCGCCAGCAGCGTATCGATGCGCTTGTTGTCGAGGATGACCAGGCGCTCGGCAAATCTCATCGCAGGCCCGCGGCCGACGATCCGGTCGAGATAGCGGCCGGTGGCGAACAGATCCATGGCCCCGTCGTGCATCGAGCGGATGACCTGGAAATTGGCCTGGGTACGAACTATGCCGCCCTCGCTGCCCATGACCAGGATCGAGGAGACGAGGTGCCGGTAGCGCTGCGGTTCGTAGATATTAGCCTCGCGCAGGGCGGAGACGCGATCCTGCAGCATGCCGCGCGACGAGGCGAAGAAAATACCGATGGGCAATGAGCGCTCGTGGTTCTCGGCCGTGGTGATCTGGTAGCGGCCGTCCTCGGCGAAGAAGCCAGGCCATTCCTCCAGCCGGTCCTCATCGATCGCATGGACGTAGCGAGCA
>VGEI01000159.1 GCA_016869415.1 Alphaproteobacteria bacterium | reverse complement strand
AAGGCCCCGGCCGCCGTCGCCAAGCAGCAGGGTGCGGGGCTCGGTCTGCCGATCACCAAGCGGCTCACCGAGCTGCTCGGCGGCACGCTCGAGATTCAGAGCCGCGAAGGTGTGGGCACCATGATGACAGTGCGCCTGCCGCTGCGCAGCCCGGCGCCCAAGGCCTAAGGTCCGCTTCCGTCAGGTCTTGAATTTCGGATCGAGCCAGTCGCGTAGCGCGTCGCCGAACAGGCTGAAGGCGAAGACGGCAAGGCTGATCGCGATGCCCGGGAAGAGCGCCATCCATGGCGCCTCGGCGAAGAAGTCGGAGGCGTTGCCCGAGAGCATCAGGCCCCAGGCCGGGGTCGGCTCGGCTACCCCCAGCCCCAGGAACGACAGCGACGCCTCAAGCAGGATGGCCTGGGCAATATAGGCCGTCAGCATGATCAGGTACGGCGCCATCAGGTTCGGCAGCATGTGCCGGCCGATGATACGCGCGTGCGAATAGCCGGCGGCGCGCGCCGCGTCGATGTAGGGCATGGCGCGCACCGACAGGGCCGCGGCGCGCACGATACGCGTGACGTTGGGCACGATCGGGATGGCGATGGCGAAAATCAGGTTGACATCGATCCCCAGCACCTGCCACTTGCCGAGCACGGCGACGACGACCAGCGCCAGAACGATAATCGGAAAGGCCAGCATGATGTCGACGAAGCGCTGGATGATCATGTCTACCCGCCCGCCGAAATAGGCGCAGGATGCGCCGAGCAGCAGGCCGAGCGTCGAACCGATGAGCGACGAGCAGAAGCCGATGATCAGCGCCGTGCGGGCGCCGTAGATGATGCGCGAGAAGGTATCGCGGCCGAAAGCGTCGGTGCCCGTCAGGTGCTCCCAGGACGGCGGCGCCAGGATGCCGGCGAAATCGATGTTGAGCGGGTCGTAGGGCGCCACCCACTCGGCGAAGATGCCGGCAAACATCATGGCGACGATCACGACGAAACTCGCCGCGCCAAGCGGCTGCTGGCGCATGAATTCGACGACAACCGGCCGCGGCCGGCGTTGGACGGGGACTTCGGCAGGACTGGCGATGGCGGTCATCGGCGTCGGGCCTCAGCGATAACGGATGCGCGGATCGAAGACTGCATAAAGCATGTCGATGGTCAGGTTCACGATGATGTAGAAGCCGGCGATCATCATCACCATGCCTTGAATCAGCGTGAAGTCGTTGCGCGACACGCTCTGCACGAAGAGCTTGCCAATGCCGTTGAGATTGAACACCTGCTCGGTGACCACGAGGCCGCCGATGAGGAAAGCGAACTCCAGGCCGAGCACGGTGATCGCCGGCAGCAGAGCGTTGCGCAGCGCGTGGCGAGTGATCACCAGCTTCTCGTACACGCCCTTGGCGCGGGCGGTGCGGATGTAATCCTCGTTCATCACCTCAAGCAGCTGCGAACGCACCATGCGCGCCGTGACCGCCGAATAGCGGTAGCCTACGGCCATGGCCGGCCAGATGAGCTGAGTGAGATTGGCTTTCGGGTCGACATAGAGCGGCGTGAAAGTGATCGGCGGCAGCCAGTTGAACAGCACCAGCAACATCAACATGATCATCAGGCCGAGCCAGAACGACGGAATAGACAGACCGGCGATGGTGATGATGCGCACGACATAGTCGACCCAGGTCCCGCGCATCAGCGCGGCGATCGTCCCTAAGGGCACGGCCAGCATCACGGCGACGAGCGATGCCATGATCGCCACCTGCAGGGAGAGCTCCAGCCGGATGGCAATCTCCTCGACCACCGGCCGGTCGGTCCACATCGACTTGCCGAGGTTGAGCGTTGCCAGGCCGAGCATCCAATCGCCGAACTGCGCCATCAGGGGCTTGTCCAGCCCCATCCGCTTGCGCTCCATGTCGATGGTTTCCTGTGTGACGGCGCCGCCGTCGCCACGCAGCTTGACCTCGACTACGTCGCCGGGCACGACGCGCAGCAGGAAGAACGAGACGATCGCCACACCGATCAGCGTCGGAATGGCAAGCAGCAGGCGCTGTACGGCGTAGCGGAGCATTGTGGAATGCGGCGCCGGCCCGTCTGTCCGGACCGGCGCCTTCGTCTCCTACTGGTTCAGCCAGACCTGGGCGAGATCCTGGCCCAGGTTGTGGCTGGGCGACATCTCCCAGCCCATGACGACCTTGTGGGACGCCACGATGCGGTGCCACCAGAGCAGCGGCTGCTGGTAGGCCTGGGTGAACAGCCGCTTCTCGAAGGCCTGGATGAGCTGCTTGCGCTTGGCTACGTCGGTCTCGCGCATGTGCCGCTCATAGAGCGAGTCGAGTTCGGCATCCACCGACCGCGACCGGTTCTCCGCCGACTTGCCGAGCGATAGGTACTTGGTCAGCCCGAGGCTCGAATCGTCCATGAACAGGTTGGAGAAGTCGACGGCCACGTCGAAGTTGCCGCTGTTGAGGCCGGCGAGGTACGGCGCCGTCTCGAGCTGCTTGTTCTCGACCGTCACGCCGATCTGCCGCCACTGGTCGACCAGGAAGATGCCGGCCGGCGTGTAGGGCTGCGGGATCGTGCGGTTGTGCAGCACGAACTTGAGATCGGGTACGCCGGCCTCACGCAGGAGCTTGCGGGCATCCTCGCGCGACTTGCGGATGTCCTTGGAGAAGCCTGGCAGCTTGACCAGCTCCGCCTCCGGCGTCGCCAGCGGCGAGCCGGGACGGATCACGCCGCCAACGTGGCGCAGGGTGGAGTTCCGCGCCAGTCCCTGGCTGCCGCCCCAGCGGTCGATGGCCATGACCAGCGCCTGGCGCACCCGCACATCGTCGAAGGGCTTGCGCTCGGTGTTGAAGGTGACAAGCAGGTTGAGCGTCCAGCTCGATTCCTCGATCCGGATCTTGTCGCCCATGGCCTGGACCATACGGTCGCGTTCCGGCGGAGCGAGGCTGCGGAACTCGGCCAGCACCTGGCCGCCCTGCAGCGCGTTCAGCATGGCGGCAGCCTGGAGCATGAACACGCCCTTCCACTCATCGAGATAGGGCAGCCCCGGCTTGAAGTAGTTCGGGTTGCGCTTGCCGCTGACATGGCTGCCCTTGACGTGTTCATTGAAGATGAACGGCCCGGTACCGTTAATCTTGACCTTGGGCGAGTTCGCATCGGCCGCCAGATCCTTGGCTGAGTAGATGCAATTCCATGGGCTGGCGAAATGCGCCAGCATGGCCGCGTTCGCCGCCTTCATCTTGAAAACGACGGTCAGCGGGTCGGGCGTCTCGATGGCGCCAATATCGGCGAAGGTCGCGACGCGGGTCGAGACCACGCCCTGGGGCGGAGCGCGCAGCCGGTCATAGGTCGCCTTGACGTCGGCCGAGGTCAGCGGCTCGCCGCTGGCGAACTTGACGTTGGGATGGAGCTTGAAGGTGTAGCTCATCTGGTCCGGCGCGGTCGTCCAGGACTGCGCTAGATCGCCCTTGATCGCCGGGTATTTCGGCAAGTCGAACTGCAGCAGCGTCGAGTAGAACGGTGCCGCGAAATGCAGCGTCGCGTAGGTGTCGCTGCCATGGCAGTCGTAGTGCGGTGTCTCCGCGCTGATGGCGAAGGTCAGGCTGCCACCTTTCTTGGGCGTCTGGGCGACAGCACCGCCCGCAAACGCCAGCGCGGCGGTCACCGCCAGCGCCATCGTGCCTTTGCGTATCATGGTTCGCTCCTCCTCGTTATCCGTGTCATCCGTTCAGACCTTGATGCAGGCGGCGAAGTGCCCGGGCTTGATCTCGCGCACCGCCGGGATCGCCGCCTTGCACTCGTCGCTGGCCATCGGGCAGCGGGTATGGAACACGCAGCCCGCCGGCGGCGCAAGCGGGCTCGGCAGCTCGCCCTGGATCAGGCGCGGCGCTCGCGCCTTCTCGATCGTCGGATCGGGAACCGGGGCGGCATCGAGCAGAAGCTTGGTGTAGGGGTGCAACGGCTCGCGGTAGATCGTATCGCGGTCGGCGATCTCCATCACCCGGCCAAGATACATGACCACGACCCGCATCGAGATGTGGCGGACCACCGCCAGGTCATGGGCGATGAACAGGTAGGCGACGCCGAGCTCGCGCTGCAGATCCTCGAGCAGGTTGATGATCTGGCCCTGGATCGAGACGTCGAGCGCCGAAACCGCCTCGTCACAGACGATGAAGGACGGCTCCATGGCAAGCGCCCGGGCGATGCCGACGCGCTGGCGCTGGCCGCCGGAGAGCTGGTGCGGATAGCGCTCGGCGAGCTCGGGCCGCAGGCCGACCTGGTTGAGCAGCTCGCCGACGCGGGCCTTCTGCCGCTCAGCCTCCGTCATGATGCGGTGGACATGCAGCGGCTCGCCGACGATCTGGCCGACCGTCATTCGCGGATTCAACGAGCTATACGGGTCTTGGAAGATCACCTGCACCTTGCGCCGCACCGCCTGCAGGTCGGCCGACGAGGCCGCGACGAGGTCCCGCCCCTCGAACTGGATCTGACCGGAGGTTGCGTCCTCGAGGCGCAGGATCAGGCGGCCCACCGTGGTCTTGCCGCAGCCGGACTCGCCGACCAGCCCCAGCGTCTCGCCGGGATAGATGTCGAAGCTCACATCCTCGACTGCGCGCACGAAGGCCTTCTTGCCGCGCAGGCCGACTTTCACCGGGAAATGCTTGGTCAGACGCCGCACGGAGAGCAGCGGCGTCACGCGCTTGTCGGCGGCTGCGCCAGCGCCGGCCACCATGCCGCTGGTCCAATTGATCGCACCCGAGATGATCTCGGGCACGCGCACGCAGCGCGACAGGCCGCCCGTATCGGTCGGCATCAGTGCCGGCTCGCTCTCGCAGGCCGCGATCCTGTAGGGGCAGCGAGGCGCGAAGCGGCAGCCCGGCGGCGCGTGGGCCAGGTTCGGCGGCAGGCCCTCGATGGTCTCCAGCTTCAGCCCGCGCGGCCGGTCGAGGCGCGGCACCGAGCGCAGCAGACCCATCGTGTAGGGGTGGCGCGGGCGGTGAAAGACCGCCTCTGCAGCACCCTGCTCCGCCAGCCGCCCGCCATACATGACGATCACCCGGTCGGCGTAGCGCGCCACCACGCCGAGATTGTGGGTGATGACGATGAGCGCGATGTTGAGCCGGCGCGACAGATCCTTCATCAGCTCCAGGATCTGCGCCTGGATGGTCACGTCGAGCGCCGTGGTCGGCTCGTCGGCGATGATCAGCTTGGGATTGCAGGCGAGGCCTATGGCGATCATCACCCGCTGACGCATGCCGCCTGAGAACTGGTGCGGGTACTGGCCGAGGCGGCGCTCGGCATCGGGAATGCCTACCAGCTTCATCAGCTCGACGGCGCGCGCCTGCGCTGCGGCCTCGTCCATGCCGAGATGGATCTGCAGCGGCTCGGTGATCTGCAGTCCGATCGAGAGGACCGGGTTGAGCGATGTCATCGGCTCCTGGAAGATCATCGAGATGTGGCGACCGCGGATCTCGCGCATCGCCTCGTCGTCGAGGCCGAGCAGGTCACGCCCCTCGAACATGACGCGGCCCTGCGGCACGATGGCGCTGCGCCGGGGCAGCAGGCGCATCACCGCGAGAGCCGAGACCGATTTGCCCGAGCCCGATTCGCCGACAATCGCCACCACTTCGCCGCGCTTGACGGTGAAGCTGACCCCCTCGACCGCGCGCACGATGCCGACCGAGGTGCGGAAATGGACGTGCAGATTCTCGACCGAGAGCAGCGTGCCGTCACCCGACGGTGCAGGCGCCGGTGACGGGCCGGAGGACGATGAAGCCGCAGTATCGAGCAAGAATTAATAGACCACCGTCCCGCGCGGCGCGCAGGAACGGCGAAATGTCCTCCCTGTTATTGAGGCGACCCTAACACAGGGATTTTCGCCGCCGAAAGCAGTAATTGGCGCGTCCAAACAGGCAATTAACGGCTTTTATGGGCTCAGCCAGAGAATCGCTTCCCGAGGCAGCGTGACGTCGACAGAGTCGCCGGGTGCGAACAGCTGCTCGCCGGACTGGAACGAGGCATCGACCGAGATTTCGGCCTGACCGATCTTCAGCGCGTAGCGGACGGTGGCGCCGAGGAATTCCCGGTGAATCACCGTCCCGGTCAGGGCGCCACCGGCCGAGCCCGGCCGTGCGACCGCGGCGTGCTGCGGACGGAACACCAGGCGCGCACTGGGCCCCATGGCGCTGCCGTCGGGAACCGGCAGGCGCACCCCGCCGGCAATCTCGAACAGGCGGTGGCCGCTTTCCTCGACAAGACGTCCCTCGAGGATGTTGGCCGTGCCAAGGAAGCCGGCAACGAACAGATTGGCCGGCCGCTCGTAGAGCTCCATCGGCGTGCCGACCTGCTGCACCACACCGTCGTTCATCACGGCGATGCGGTCGCAGATGGTGTTCGCCTCCTCCTGATCGTGGGTGACGAAGATCGCGGTCAAGCCAAGGCGCTGCTGTAGGTCGCGCAGCTCTCGGCGCACCTGCACGCGCAGCCTTGCGTCGAGATTGGACAGCGGCTCGTCGAGCAGCAGCACCTTGGGCTCGACGGCAATGGTACGGGCCAGGGCCACGCGCTGCTGCTGACCGCCGGAGAGCTGCGAGGGACGGCGGCGGGCGAGCGGCGACAGGCCGACAAGCTCGAGCGCCGCCGCCACCCGCCGCTCGATCTCGGCCCGCGGCCGACGCCGCTCCTCGAGACCAAAGGCGACGTTGCGCGCCACGGTCATGTGCGGCCACAGCGCGTAGGACTGGAAGACCATGCCGACATCGCGCTTCCACGGCGGCAGATGGGCCACGTCCTGGCCGGCGATGCGCACCTCGCCGCTGTCGGCCTGGTTGAAACCGGCGATCAGGCGCAAGAGCGTCGTCTTGCCGCAGCCCGAGGGGCCGAGAAAGGCGAAGAACTCACCGGGCGCAATCTCCAGGCTGACATTCTTGAGCACATGGTTCGCGCCGTAGGAAACATTGACGTTACGGATGCTGACGCCGGCCGCTTGGATCATTTCGCGGCTCCCTGGACCCGCTGCCTACGCTCGACCAACAGGTGCGAGGCATAGGCACAGACGGCAACGAACACGACGGCGATGACGCCGAGCGCCGCTCCCGGCCCGCGCCCCGCCGCCGATTGCATGAAGACGTAAAGCCCGTAGGCCAGCGGCGCGTCGGAGTTCGACTGCACCAGCATGAGCGTCGCCGAGAGCTCGACCGCCGCGGTCGAAAAGCTGGTGACGAAGCCGGCGAGCAGGCCGCCGGTCATCAGCGGCACCACCACCCGGCGCACGGCCCGGGCCTTGGTGGCGCCGAGGTTCTCCGCCGCCTCCTCGACCGCGACGGAGATCTGCTGTAGCGCGGCGTGGCAGGCACGCAGCGCATAGGGCAGCCGGCGCACCGCAAGGGCCAGCACGATCATGATCCACAACGTGGCCAACGGCGTGCCGTCAGGCAGCGTCACGCCGTAGAAGGTGCGCAGGTAACCGATGCCGAGCACCACGCCGGGAATGGCCAACGCCGCCATCGCTGTCCAGTCGAGCCACTGCCGCCCGATGAGCCGCGTGCGCAGCACCAGATAGGCGATGGCCGTGCCGACGACCACGTCGATCAGCCCGGCGAGTGCCGCGTAGATCAGCGTGTTCTTGATGTAGATCGAGCTTTCGCCGAAGACCCGCGAGTAGTGCGCCAACGTGTATGCATCGGGCAGCGGGCTGAACGACCAGACCGTGGCCAACGACAATATCAACAGGCCGATATGGGGGGCGAGCACGAGCAGCAGGATGATCGTCACCACCGCGTAGGCGACGGCACTTTCCCACGGCTTCATCGTGCGGCGTGACAGTCCGCCGCCG
>VGEI01000158.1 GCA_016869415.1 Alphaproteobacteria bacterium | reverse complement strand
TTGGGAACATCGTGAAGGACAGATCGAAGGATTTACGAAGCTGTACAAATTGAAGCGCCTCGTCTGGGCAGAAAGACACAACGATATCGCGGCGGCGATCCAGCGCGAGAGCAATATGAAGCACTGGTCGCGCACCTGGAAGGTGCGGCTGATCCTGGCGCAGAACCCGGAATGGCAGGATCTGTACGAAACGCTACTTTGAAAACGTGGATGGCCGGGACTCGCCGCAAATGCGGCGGCCCGGCCATGACGAAGAAAGATGGGTGGAGCGCGCCCGTCCCTACGAATTGAACTGGTCGTAGACCTTGCGGGCCAGCGCCTTGAGATCGTCCTTGGGCAGCTTGCCGGTCAGCGCGTAGCCGAGCTTGGCGTCCATCCAGTAGAGCACGCCCATGCCCTCGCGCTCTTCCGAGTAGCGGAAGGCCGACGGCTCGCCGTCGACCGATTTCATGTAGAGCGTCACGCGCCGCCCGTCGGCGTGCTCGTACATGAACTGGCAGGCGACCGGCCCCGCGGCATCCGGCTCGGCGACCGGCAGCAGACGGCCGCCCATCAGGCGCCAGCCGCTGTCGTCGAGCACCGGTGCCTTGATCGGCTTGCCCATGCGGTTGGACAGCCAGCGCACGAGGTGGGCCTCGTCGGCGCGTACCTCGACCGGATGGCGAACCTCGGGCGTGTAGACGGCGTGCGCCGCCGCAGCCTGCAGGGTGAGAGTGGGTGCGGGTCCGGGCACCTCGACCACGCGCTCGATGGTCTTGGGCGGCACCAGCAGGTCATGCGTCGACCAGCCGGCGACGATGCCGGCGATCAGCCAACTCGCCGCCACGGCGAAATGCCGCAACGTCGGCCCGCGGCGGTCGAAGACGCGCCGGCGGTGAACGGGGGTGGGCAGCAGGCTCGCCGGTACCGGCTCGGCCAGCACCTGATCGAAAGTACGATGCAGGTCGGAATTCAGGCGGGCGTAGAACGTGGCGCGCGCTGCCGCGTCGGGGTCGCCGGCCAGCCAGCGCTCGACCTCGGCACGGCGTTCAGGCGTCAGCCGCCGGTCGATATAGGCGTGAAGATCGTCGTCGCCGAGCGGCAGGATGGGGCTGGCAGGGCCGCTCATTTCACTCTCCGCAGCCCGGCGTTGCCGGAGGCCCCGGCAAGCATCTCGCGCAGCCGCTCGCGGCCGCGATGCAGGCGGCTCATCACCGTGCCGATTGGAATGTCGAGGGTGGCGGCCGCTTTCTGATAGCTCATCTCCTCCAAGCCGACGAGCAGCACGACCTGGCGCTGCTCCTCGGGCAGGCGCGCCAGCGCGGTCTCGAGTGCCGCAACTTCCAGACGATCCTCCTGGTCAGCGCGCACCGGCACCGAGAAATCCTCGTCGAGAGGCGAGGTCTGCGGCCGGCGGCTGGCATTGCGGGCCAGATTAGCGTGTAGGTTGTGCATGATCGTAAACAGCCAGGTACGCAGATTGCTTCCTTCACGCCACAGGTGGAAACGGCTCCACGCCCTTTCCAGAGAATCCTGAACCAAGTCCTCGGCCAGCGCCCGGTCTCCGAGCAGGGCACGCGCATATCGCCGCCAGATGCGGAATTTGCGCGACGATCGGATGGTCTCCGGATTGGCTCATTCCCCGCCTCGATCCGATGATTCTGCCCGGTCCCTGGCCGAGCAGGCCGGGGTGAGCGGGGCATCTTACATCCTCTCGGCTGCCTGGCGACCCCCTATGGCCTGGCGCGGTGGAACCCGAATCGGGGCGCCGCCCGCCCGCTGGCAACGCCGGAATAACACCGTCGCGCAGGCCAGTATTCCTACAAAAACTAGGGGATAGAAGCGGTTAATGATTTTTTAGGGGTAACTGTGACAAATTTTACCGATCATGCAGATCCCGCCTAGTAACAGCCTGCTGCAAGCGCTCTCCCGCCCCGCAGACCCGGCCAGCACCCCCCGCCCCAGAACCTCTCCAGATGCCGCCCGTGACGCGGCACGGGCCGTGTTCGCGCAGATCAAGGCGGTTCCCAAGCCAGCAGCCACCGCATCTGCCGTCACCAACGCCGCCAGCCTGCAGCCGGCCGCTCCGGCGCAAGCCCATCAATCGAACCCCGGGTCTGCAATTCCTGCGGCGGCGCCGACCAAGCCGCTGCCGCGCGGCAGCTTTCTCAACATCCTCGTCTGAGCCGATTCCCGTTCAGCGGGAGACGCGCACCGTTGCGTCCTTGCGCGTGGCGATGTCCGGCAGCAGGGTCAGCCCCAGCCCCGGCTTGGTAAGGTCGACCGTGACCTCCCCACGGCTGACTGTCGGCAACGCGCTCACCAGCTCGCCGTACCATCCGGTGTAGAACGCGCGCACGCTCTCTTGGATCAGCGCGTTGCGGGCGAACAGCGAGAAGTGGCAGGAGGCGGCGTAGACCACCGGCCCGGTGCAGTCATGCGGCGCCACCGGCACATGCCAGGCCTCGGCCATGCCGGCGATCTTGCGCGCTTCGGTGATCCCGCCGCACCACGACAGGTCGAGCATCACCACACCAGCGGCACCGCTTTCGAGATACTCGCGGAAGGCATGGGTGCCGCTCAGGGTTTCCGAGGCGCAGACCCAGGCCTTGCTGTGCTTCTTGTACTCGGCAAGGTCTCCCACGTTGTCGAGGCGGAACGGGTCTTCATGCCAGTAGGTGTCGAACTCGGCCAGGCGTTCCGCCAGGCGACAGGCCATGGGCAGGCTCCACAGGGAGTGGAACTCGACCATGATGTCCATGCGGTCGCCGACGGCCTTGCGGATGCGGGCAAAAGGCTCCAGCGCGGTGCGCAGCTCCGCGGCCGAGATGTCGAGCCCGCCGCTGCGTTCGGCGGCGATGTCGAACGGCCAGATCTTCATGCCGGTGATGCCCTGCTCGAGCAGGGAGTGCGCCAGCTCGTCGGCGCGGTTGAGAAAAGCCTCGAGATCTTCGTAGGGCCCGCCCTGCGCACCGACATGCCAGTTGGCGACGGCCTGGGCGCGGGCGTCGCGGATGTACTTGTAGCCGGCGCAGGTGTTGTAGACCCGGATACGGTCGCGCGCCCGGCCACCCAGCGCGTCGCAGAGCGGCATGCCGGCCGACTGGGCGAAGAGGTCCCAAAGCGCGATGTCGATCGCCGAGTTGCCGCGGGTCTCGACGCCAGCAGATCGCCAGCCGAGATAGTTCCCCAGCTTGGCGCCCAGCCGCTCGATGCACCGTGGATCCTCGCCGAGCAGCTTCGGCGCCGCGCTCTCATGGATATAGGCTTCGACCGCCTGCGGCCCCATGAACGTCTCGCCGAGCCCGACCGGCCCCTGGTCGGTGATCAACCGGACCCAGATGAGGTTGGCGAACTCGGCCAGGCGGATGGTCTCGACGGCGGTGATCTTCATCGGTACGGGCAGCGGACGGGCCCGAGATCCGGACCCGTCCGCAGCTCCCTTGTCTGCTTAGGTTACTTACGGATCTCAGCCAGGGCGGCCATCATCCGCTGTACCGTCTCGCGGCCGATCGTCTCGCCGTGCTTGTCGTAGACCGGCTTCACCGCATCACGCAGGCGGGCCTGCTCGGCGGGAGCCAGCTCGGTCACCTGCATGCCGCGAGTCTTGAGGCTGGCCAGCGACTTGTCATTGAGCGTGCGCGACACCGTGCGCTGCTCCTGCTGCCCGGCGGCGGCGCAGTCGGTCAAGGCCTTCTGCTCGTCACCCGACAGGCGGTCCCAGAGCGGCTTCGAGTACAGCACCATGAAAGGCGTGTAGGCGTGCCGGGTGACCGAAAGGAACTTCTGCACTTCGTACATCTTCGAGGTGTCGATGGTGACGAAGGGGTTCTCCTGGCCGTCGATCGCCTTGGTCTCCAGCGCCGTGAACACCTCGCCGAACGCCATCGGGACGGCGTTGGTGCCCACCTGCTTGAAGGTGTCGAGGAAGATGTTGTTCTGCATGACGCGGACCTTGAGCCCCTGCAGATCTTCCAGCTTGCTCACCGAGCGGCGGGAGTTGGTCAGGTTGCGGAAGCCGTTTTCCCAGTACGACAGGTTGACCAGGCCGACCGAGGTCATCTTGTCGGAGATGTACTTGCCGAACGCGCCGTCGAGGACGCCGTCGGCCTCCTTCTCGTTGGCGAACAGGAAGGGCAGGTCGAAGACGCCGAGGTCGGGCAGGATGCCGACCAGCGGCGAGGTCGAGGTGACGACCATCTCCTGGGTGCCGGACCGCAGGGCCTGCGTCGCCTGGAGGTCGCCACCCAGCGCCCCGCCCCAGAAGCCCTGGAGCTTCATTTTGCCGCCGGACCGGTCGGCCAGGCACGAGCGCATTTTGGCGACGCCGTTGCCGACCGGGTGCTCTTCGTTGACGCCGTTCGACACGCGGATCGTGCGGTCGGCGAACTGGGCTTCGGCCGGCCATGCGGCCGTCAGCGCCAGGGCGGCGCCGAGCAAGGCTGTCTTCATGATGTTCATCGTCTCTCTCCTTTGGCGTGGGGTTGCGGTTAGGGAACGAACATGCGCTGGAGCATTTCCAGAAAGGTGATGCGGTCGCGCAGCCAGGCCAGCGGCGCGATCACCCATTGCGGCAGCAAGACCAGCAGAAAGAGGACCGCGGTCTGTGCCGCAAGGAAGGGCGTCACGCCGCGGATGACAGCACCCATCGGCACGCGGCCGATCCCGGCCACGACGTTGAGCACGATGCCGACCGGCGGCGTGATCAGTCCGATGGCGTTGTTCATGATGAACAGGACGCCGAAATAGACCGGGTCGATGCCGGCCGATTTGACGATGGGCATCAGCACGGGCGTCAGGATGAGGACGGTCGGCGCGAAGTCGAGTGCCGTGCCGACGACGACGACCAGCGCCATCATGATCAGGAGCAGCAGCGTCGGGTTGCCCTTGAAAGGTTCGAGCACGGCCGCCAATTCACCGGGAATGTTCGCCTGGGTGATCAGCCAGGCCGAGATCAGCGCCGCCGCCACCAGGAACATGACGACGGCGGCGGTCTTGGCCGCGGTCAGAATCACGCCGTAGAGCTGCGAGAGGTGGAGCTCGCGGTAGACGAACATGCCGACCACTAGCGCATAGACGACGGCGAAGACCGCCGCCTCGGTCGGCGTTGCCCAGCCGAATTTCAGGCAGCCCAGGATGATGGCTGGCATGACCAGAGCGAAGGCGCCGTCCTTGAGTGCCGCCAGGCGGACGTCCCAGCCGACGCGCGGGTACTCGCGCACCCGGCTGCGGCGCACGACCCAGGCCCAGGCGAGGACGAGCGAGGCGCCCATCAGCAGGCCGGGAAAGACGCCGGCGAGGAACAGCTGGGTGATCGAGACGTTCGCCGCCACGCCGAAGATGATGAAACCGATCGACGGCGGGATGACCGGTGCGATGATGCCGCCCGCCGCGATCAAGCCGGCGGAGCGGGGCACATCGTAGCCCGCATCGCGCATCATTGGGATGAGGATCGAGGCGAGAGCGGCAGTGTCCGCGGCGGCAGAGCCCGACAGCGCGGCCATGATGATGGCGCCGAAGATGGCAACGTAGCCCAGCCCGCCGTGAATGTGCCCGACCAGCGAGATGGCGAAGTTGACGATGCGCTTGGACAGGCCGCCGGCGTTCATCAGCTCGCCGGCCAGAAGAAAGAACGGCACGGCAAGAAGCTGGAAATTGTCGGCGCCCTCGATTAGCTTGAGGGCGACGATCTGGCTGTCGAAGATGCCCATGCTGAGCATCAGCGCCAGGCCGCAGACGATCAAGGCGAAGGCGACCGGCATGCCCAGCGCCATGGCGCCGCAGAGCGAGACGAGGAAGACGGCGACCGTCATTCCAGGCGCTCCTTGAGCGTCGAGCCCGTTTCGAATTCGCCGGCGAAGGTTGCCAGTTCGCCGGGGGCCAGCCGGCCGCTCAGCAGGCGCACGATGCGGGCCAGAGTGAGCAGCCCCATCGCCGCCGAGGTGAAGCCGCCGATGCCGTAGACCCAGATCATCGACAGGCCGGTGATCGGCGCGACGTTGCCGATGTGCAGCGGCGCTTGGCGGATGGTGCCCCAGAAGAAGACCAGGCAGCAGACGAGGATCAGGACATCGGAGAGCAGCATGCACAGCCGGCGCCCGGTGTCGCCGAACAGCGCCACCAGCGTATCGACGCCGAGATGCGCGTTCTCGCGCATGACCACCACGGCGCCGATGAAGGTGAGCCAGACGAAGACGATGCGCGACATCTCCTCCGAGACGTCGATGCCGCCGCCGAACAGCACGAGACCGAAATCCGACAGTTTGCGCAGCGCGGCATTGCCGAAGACCATTATGACCATGGCCGTCAGGCAGAGGACCATGAGCATCTCGAGTCCGCGGAACAGCCGGTCGTTGAGCTGCTTCATGCGCGTCCGCTCCGCCGCTTCCCTTTGGCCAGGCTACGCTCGATGTCTTTTTGGGCCTCGCCGATGATCCGCTGCGTCTGGCGCTGGGCCAGACGGGCGTTGCCCGAGGCGATGGCATGCAGGAGCCGGGCGTGATTGGGCAGCGAGGCGCGCGCCCCCTCCGTGCTGGTGACGGAGAGCTCGAATGACAGGCGCAGCATGGCACCGATCACCGGGTCGAGCTGCGTGAGAAACTGGTTGTGTGCCGCCTTGAGGATCGAGCGGTGGAACATGAGATCGGCTTCGATATAGCTGTCGCGGCCCTCGACCGCCTCTTCCATGCGCTCGTAGCCTTCGCGAATCGCAGCGATGTCCGAGGCGGTGGCTTTGCGCGCAGCCAGGGCCGCGGCCGGCGGCTCGATGAGCAGGCGCATCTCGACGAGGTCGGCGATGAAGTCGGGGGTTACGGTGCGCTGCAGGCGCCAGGCGACGACGACGGGATCGAGCAGCGACCAGTCATGGGCCGGTCGAACCTGCGTACCCGTGCGCGGCGCGATGCGCACCATCCCTTTGGCGACCAGGGTCTTGAGCGCCTCGCGCACCACCGTGCGGCTGGCGTTCAGCTCCTCGCAAAGCGCGGCTTCGATCGGCAGGCTCGATCCGGCGGGGTAGCGCTCCCCGACGATCCAGCCCGCAACTGTGTCGAGCACCGTGTTGTGCGAAGCGCGCAGGCGCCGTCCTCCTCCCGATTTTGCCAGGGCTGTAGAATAATCGTATGAATGAGTCAATACATAATATGATTGGCCAAGGTTCTTGGCGCGTGGCGTCGCTTGTCACCGCCGAAGCGGCAGGCCAGAGTCCGGCGGCTCATGGGCGGCGATCGTTCGCAGATCACCCGGCCGATTCAACCGGCGCGCACCGTAAGACGCGAGATCGGTCCGCGCGTCCGCGCCATTCCCGAGGGCGATGACCGCGAGCGTCTGGTCTGCCCGGAGTGCACGTTCATCGAATACGCCAACCCCAGGGTGGTGGTCGGCGCAGTGGTGCACTGGGACGGCCGGATCGTGCTCTGCCGCCGGGCCATCTCGCCGCGCCCCGGCTTCTGGACGATTCCTGCAGGCTACCTCGAACTGCACGAGACCGCCGAGGCCGGGGCGCTACGCGAGGTCTGGGAGGAGGCGCAAGCCCGTGTTGAGCTCGACGGGCTGATGGCGGTCTACAACATCCCACGCCTGTCGCTGGTGCAACTCGTCTTCCGGGCGCGGCTGCTGGACGGCAAGATCGCCGCCGGACCGGAAAGCCAGGAGGTGGGCTTCTTCGCCTGGGACGAGATCCCGTGGAACGATCTCGCCTTTCCCTCGACGCGCTGGGCGCTCGACCATTTTCGCGAGATCGGCCATGCGGCCGAGTTTGCCGCCCGCAGCAATCCGCCGGGCGAGAGCGGCGACTACTAGAGCATATCCCGGGTAGCTGGAATCGGCTGCGTTGCGTTGTGGTGCGGCGACGACGCGGGCGCCCGCCACAGCGCAACCCGAAGGGCCGGGGGAATTTGCGCCGCGGGTTCGTCGCGGGGCTTGCCCGTAGTTCCGGCTACGCG
>VGEI01000157.1 GCA_016869415.1 Alphaproteobacteria bacterium | reverse complement strand
ACGAGGGTGCGCGGCACCATACGGCCAAGCAGCGAGGGCGTGTGACGGCGCGGGTCGGCGCCATACCAGGCGGCGATGCTGCCGGCCGTCGCCGTGGTCTTCTCGCAATTGAGAAAGCCGATATCAACGATACGCTCGACCGCGCTGCCCGCACGCACTTTCGCCTGGGCGCTGGCCAGCAATTCCTCGAGGTCTCTGCCGAAGCGTGCCTTGTAGCGCTCCGCCATACGGACCGGGTCATAGGTGGGGGGCGCCATCAGAACGAGCGAGCCGACCGAGGGGTCGTTGCGCTCGGCGGCGTAGACCGCGACCTGGTTGCCGCCCACGCTGTGTCCGATCAGGGCGATGTCGGTGGCGCCGCTGTTCTTCAGCCAGCCGATCCAGGCATCGATCTCGTCCGCGGCGTCCTGCGGCCGATGGGCGTGCAATGCGCTGCAATCAAAGAAACCGCTCCGCCGGTCGATGCCCAGGCTGAGGGTGATGGCCAGGGTGGAGACCCCGCGGGTCTTCAGATGCTGCTGCAGCGCGACAATGATCTCCATGCCGCGATGGGCCAGCGTGCCGTGCACGATCAGCGCCACGCCGCTCTCCAGCCCCTTGCCCTCGGCGAGCTCGAGATTGCCCAGCAGGGACAGGCCGCGGAAGCGCGTGCTGACCTCCTCCCCGGAGGCGGGCACAGCCGACGCCAGCACGATCCACAGACTGAAAAGGAAACACCGCATCGACACTCTCGATCTTTCGCCGCCGCTAGCGGCGGCCGGGGGAACCCGCCGCCAAGCGACCGGTGACGAAGGAATATAGGTGGAAGTCGGCAGCGACCGCCATCAGCAGCCGCTCCGCGGTCGCCGCGTGATCCGGCTCGCCGGTCACCAGGTTGGACTGGTCTATCAGCTCCAGACAAGCCGCGCGGCAGGTGGCGAAGCCCGGCTCCTTGGCGGCGCACTGCGCCTGCAGAGCCAGCAGACGCAGCTCCCCGCCGCCGGCCTCTACCGGCGTCTCGCCCACGGCCAGCAGCCAGTTCTCGAAAATCTCCTCGCCGAGCTGCACCAGCTCAGCCGCGATCGGCGCCGGCTCCTCCGGCGCGAACATGCCGAGAGTCATCTTCAGGAGCTCGAGTCGGTCTTCGATGTCCTGCAGAGACTGCGGCATGGCGACGGTCAGGGCGCCGGCGGCGTGCCGGCTGCCTTCTTCTCCAGCACGAAGCCGATGCGGCGCGGCTCCTCATGGTCGGCCCGCTTGGGCATGGCGATGAGCAGGACGTTGAGCTGCGACACGTTCTGGATGAGCTTCATCCGCCGTCCCGCCTCGTCGAGCCCGTCGAAGGTGACGATATCCGGATTCCAGTAGCCCATGTCGACGATGTGGAACTGCACCGTATCGCCGAACGAGACCATGCGGGCTCCCACCTCATGCGCCGCGTCCATATTGGCCTCGAACTCGCGGATGTAGGAGACAATGCGATAGAACGTCGCCTCAGCCGCACGCCCCGGGGCCACCGTCTCGTCGCGGCGAGGCGACAGCCTCTCGGCCTGCCGTGCAATCTGCGCCGCCGTCACCGGTACCTCTGCCATAGCCGCTCAATTCTCCATTTTGATGCCGAGGTCGCGGATCAGCTTGAGCCACTTGCCGACATCGTCGTTGATGTAGCGCGTGAAGCCATCGGCCGTCGACGGCGCCGGCTCGGCGCCGAGCTGAGCGAGGCGCGCGCGCACGTCGTCGAGCATGAGAATGCGGACCACCTCGGCGTTCAGCCGCTGCACCAGCTCCGCCGGCAGATTCGCCGGTCCCAGCAGCCCGAACCAGCCGGTCGCCTCGTAGCCGGGCAACCCCGCCTCGCTGACGGTCGGAAGATTCGCCTCGAAGGCCGAGCGCTTGGCGCCGGTCACAGCCAGGGCACGCAGCGAGCCGGCGCGGATATGCGGGGTCACCGGTGGCGCCGGCGAGAACATGAGCTGCACCTGCCCGGCCAGCAAATCGGCCACCGCCTGACCCTGCCCCTTATAGGGCACATGCACCATGTTGAGCCCGGCGACGGCGTTGAACAATTCTGCGGCGAGATGGGAGGCGGCCCCGCTGCCGGAGGAGCCGAAATTGAGCGTGCCCGGCCGCGCCTTGGCGAGGGCGATCAGCTCGGCCACAGATCCGGCGGCGAGCGCGGGATGGACAACCAGGAGATAGGGCGGTGCCGCGACCAGCGTGATAGGGGTTAGCTCGCGCCGCACCTCGAACGCCCCGGCGGGGATGGAGCCGTCGGGGCTCGCCGTGGCCACGGCCATCAGCGTCCCGGTTGACGCCATCAGCAGAGTGTAACCATCCGGCGCTGCGCGCGCCGCCAGCGTAGCGCCGATTGACCCCGAGGCTCCGGCCCGGTTCTCGACGACCACCGGCTGGCCCCAGCTCTCGTTCAGCTTCTGGCCAACTATGCGGGCGAGAATGTCGATACCGCCGCCGGGAGCCGCCGGCACGATCATCCGGATCGGGCGGCTCGGGTATGGCTGGGCATCGCAGGGCCCGGGTCCCAACAGCAGGCCCGCGCAAACCGCCGCGACGACGATGTGAAGCAGCTTGCTCATGGTGTTTCCCCGTCCAGGCCTTTGGGCATCCGGATGCGGTCCAGCTTGCCCGGTCGGCTCCAGGCCGGCAACCGGCAGGGTGGTACCGTCCGCCCAGAGCCACTATATTAATCTTTCCGACTATGCAGCCCAGGCCTGCGGCGGCGGGCCGTTTTTTCTGGAATGTCTGCGCCGCCGGTCAAAGAAGCAGCCTGAGTCTTAGCGGGCCCCGGGAGACGACCGACCCATGCGCCATGTGATTTGTGCCGCTGCCGCGCTGGCCGTGCTGAGCGGGCTTGCCGCTCCCGCCTGGGCGCAGGGCAAGGCGCCGCTGGTGACCTTCGAATACAGGGACGGCGCCATCGCGGCCTCGCTCACCGGTAAGGCTGGCGACCCGCAGAGGGGCCGGCAGGTGATCGTCGGGCGCACCCTCGGCAACTGCCTTGCCTGCCACGAGATCGCAGCGCTGAAGAATGAGCCGTATCACGGCAACACCGCGCCTAGCCTCGACGGCGTCGCCTCGCGCATGAGCGAGGGTGAGATGCGGCTGCGCGTGGTCGACGGCACCAAGGTCAATCCCGACACGATGATGCCGCCCTTCTACCGGGTCGACGGCCTCAACAAGGTGATGAAGCGTTTCCAGGACACGACCATCCTTTCGGCCGAGCAGGTCGAGGATGTCGTGGCCTACCTCAAGACCCTCAGATAGGGCCGCAAGGCCCGCACCGACGCTCAAGGAGAAAACGACGATGTCCTTCGCAACCGAACAGCCGTCCCTGTCGCGCCGCCGCTTGCTGGCCGTGGCTGCGGGCCTGGCCGGCGGCCTGATCGCCGTGCGCGATGCTTCGGCTCAGGCAGTCCAGCCCGGCGCCCACCAGCAGGTGCTCGACAAGGCCGTCGGCGGAAAGAAGGCGCAGCCCGGCAAGGTACGCGTCCGCATGCCGGAGATCGCCGAGAATGGCAACACCGTGCCGATGACGGTGATGGCCGAAAGTCCGATGACCGCCGCCGACCACGTCAAGGCTATCCACGTCGTCACGGACAACAATCCGCGGCCCGAGGTCGCGTCCTTCTACTTCACGCCCGCCAACGGCAAGGCCGAGGTGTCGACGCGCATCCGCCTGTCTCAGACCATGAACGTGCTGGCCTATGCAGAGATGAGCGACGGCTCCGTCTGGTCGGCACGCGCCGAGGCCAAGGTGACTATCGGAGGATGCGGCGGCTAAGCCCCCTCGCCCCCGGCGGCGGCAGCGCCGACCGCCCGCGTCCCCCAGGAATTCAGGAGAGCATCCATGTCCACTGCCCGTATCCGCCTGCCGGCCAGCGTCAAGAAAGGCGAAGTCATCGAGGTCAAGACGCTGGTGACGCACACCATGGAGTCCGGCCAGCGCCGCGACGCCCAGAACAACGTTATCCCGCGCAAGATCCTCAACAAGTTCGTCTGCAACTACAACGGCAAGGAAGTCTTCAAGGCCGACCTGGCGCCGGCGATCTCGGCCAACCCCTATCTGGCGTTCTTCGTCGCCGCGACGGAATCCGGCACGCTCGAGTTCGTCTGGACCGACGACGACGGCTCGACGATCAAGGAGACGGCGAAGCTCACGGTCACCTGAGCGCGCAGACGGGGAGCGCAAGCGATGAACGGACGTTTCTGGGCGCTTGGCGCAGCCACCCTCGTCTCGGCGGCAGCGGTCATCGCTGCCTGCACGACCGGTCCCATGCCGGCGATCCCGCTGCCGGCCGACGGCAGCGCCGGCAGCTTCAAGAGCGAGCCGGTGACGCAGTTCGAGCGCGCCGGCAAGAAGTCGGGCTTCCTCTTCGCCACGCCCGAGACCCAGGACATGCAGAAGGACGATTCCGACAACCCGGCCTTCCTGCTCGTCGATCAGGGCGAGGCGATGTGGGTGAAGGCCGAGGGCGGGGAGCGCAAATCGTGCGGCTCCTGCCACGGCGCTGCGGCCAACATGCGCGGTGTTGGCGTCGCCTATCCCAAGGTGAGCAAGGAGACCGGCAAGCTGTTTACGCTTGAGCACCAGATCAACTATTGCCGGACCGAGCGCATGAAGGCGCCGGCCATTCCCTACACCAGCCAGGCCATGTTCGCGATCGAGACACTGGTCATGCACCAGTCGCGCGGCCTGCCGATGAACGTCTCCAACGAGGGCGCCGCGCGCCCGTTCTTCGAGGAGGGGGACCGCCTCTATCACACACGCCGCGGCCAGCTGAACGTCGCCTGCATCCATTGCCACGAGAACAATTCGGGCAACTACATCCGCGCCGATCTCCTCTCCGAGGGCCGCAGCAACGGCTTTCCGCTCTACCGCCTGAAGTGGGCGAGTGTCGGCTCCTTCGACCGGCGCATGGAGGAATGCTACAGCCAGGTCCGCGCCGAGCCCGAGCCCTACGGCTCCGACGAGCTCGCCAAGCTCCAGCTCTACGTGAACTGGCGTGCGAACGGTCTCCTTGTCGAGACCCCCGCGGTCCGGCGCTAGGCGTACAGGCCCGGAGACCCGGGCCGATCCCATGCTGACCACACCGCATCTCGTCCAGGCTGGCACCGCCGCCGCCCGAGGTCATGCCCAGGCCGCGAACCGCTTGCTCAAGATCGTCAACCCCTGAGCCGCCGATGGGCTTCGACATCACTTACGCCGGAGCCTTGCTCGCCGGGTTCCTGAGTTTCGCCTCCCCTTGCGTCCTGCCGCTGGTGCTGCCCTATCTCAGCTTTCTCGGCGGGGTCACCTTCGATCAACTGACCGAAAGCCGGGATGCTGCGACGCGGCGCGTCTTCGCCGCGGCCGTCGCCTTCGTGCTTGGCTTCACCACGGTGTTCGTCGCGCTCGGCGCCGCGGCGACGAGCCTGAGCCAAGTCCTGATCGCCAACGGCGACTGGCTGTCGCGGCTCGCCGGCGTGGTGATCGTCGCCTTCGGCCTGCATTTCCTCGGGTTGTTCCGGCTGGGCTTCCTCGACCGCGAGGCGCGGCTGCATGTCGAGCGCCGGCCGACCGGGCCGCTTGCCGCCTATGTCGTTGGCCTTGCCTTCGCCTTTGGCTGGACGCCCTGCGTGGGCCCCGTTCTCGCCTCGATCCTGACATTGGCGGCCGGGCAGGACGACGCCTGGCGCGGCGCCAGTCTCCTCGCCGTCTACTCCGCCGGCATCGGCTTACCCTTCTTGGGCGCCGCCCTGTTTGCCGGCCGTTTCCTCGCCCTGATGCGGCGCTATCGCAAGGCCGCGCACCGGGTCGAACAGGCGATGGGCGCGCTGCTCGTGCTCATGGGCGGATTGCTGATCGCCGGCTCGTTCGGCGAAATCGGTTATGCGCTGCTACGCCTGTTCCCCGCGCTCGGCCTTATCGGCTGAGCGTGCGGATCAGCCGGTGCGGGCACGCAGGTATTTCTGGAAGCTTTCGCGCTCGTAGGCGCGCTCGTGGACGAAGGCGAACATCGCCTCGAAATGCCCGGGCCGGAAATAGCCGGGCATACGCGCGACCTCGAGCGCCCGGCCGGTCTTGCCCTCGACGGAGGCGACGTCGGGCGGCAGGAACTGCACGGTCGGCGTGAAGGCGATGGCGTATTTGCGGGCCATTTCCTTCTCCGTCATCACCTGGCCGTCGAAATCGGTGACCTCGCGCGCGCCGAAGAGATCGAGCTGCAGGCAGTTGAAGCGCTCGCGCACGAAGCCGTTCACCGCCGGATCGGCGAAATTGACCCGGTGCATCTCCTGGCAATAGGGGCAGCCGCGCTGGTCCCAGAACAGCGCCAGGCGCTTGCCCTGCGCCGCCGCGTCGCTGAGATCGTCCTTGAGAATCAGGAAGCTGTTGAGGAACCAGCTCTGGGTCAGCCGGCCCTCGTCGAGCGTCACCGGCTCGATGCGGCCCTGGGCGGCGGCAGTGCTTGCCGCCAGCAGCGTTGTGCCCATCCCCGCGATAAAGGTGCGTCGCTTCATGATGTGCCTAAGTCTACGCCTTTGCGTCATCGCGTTCAAATTCAGGGACGACACCGCTAGGATGCACCCCGCGTGATCCCCCTTCCCTCCCGACAGGCGTTCTACGGTGCCGCCGTCTTCCTCTCGTCGGCCGGCGGCCTGGTGCTGGAGATCGTCGCCGGCCGGCTGCTCGCCCCCTATGTCGGGATGTCGCTCTACACCTGGACGGCGATCATCGCCGTGGTTCTTGCCGGGTTCTCCATCGGCCACTGGATCGGCGGCCGGCTGGCCGGGCCCGATTGCGATGCGACGGCCGGCGGCCGCCGTGTCGCCTATGCGCTGGCCCTGGCCTCGGCCGCGAGCCTCGCCTGCCTCGCCCTGCTGCGCTGGCTGTCGGCGCCGGTGCTCTCCTGCGGCCTGCCCGTGCTCGCGGCCATCGTGCTGCTCGCAGCACCCCTCTTCCTGCTGCCCAGCCTGTTCGTCGGCATCGTCTCGCCCATCCTGACCAAGCTGTCGGTGGATGCCTCGCCGGGCGATCCCGGCCGGGCCATCGGCCGCATGTATGCGCTATCGGCGGTGGGCAGTATCGTCGGCACACTGTCCGCCGGGTATCTGTTCGTCTCCTGGGTGGGGTCGACCGGCACGGTTCTGGCGGTGGCCGCGGTCTACGTGGCCCTGGCGCTCCTCTTCGCCCGGCTGTCGCGCGTCGCCGTCACCGTCGCCGCCCTGCTGGCCATCCTCGGCGCGGGCTTCGGCGTCGCCGGCTGGCAGCTGGCCGCCTTCCGGGCGCCCTGCTCCGTCGAGAGCGACTACTACTGTATCCGAGTGGAAGACGCCTCGCGGGAGTTCGGCCGACCGAGCGCCGTCATGGTGCTGGACCATCTGGCGCACGGCATCAACGACCGCGACGATCCGCGGCGCCTGCATTCCTCGTACCTGCATTTCCTCGACGAGTATGCGCGGCGGCGCTTTCCAACCCTCACTCCCTTGCGCGTGCTGGTGGCCGGCGGTGGTGCGCTGACCCTGCCGCGCGCCTGGCTCGCCAGCCGCGAGGGTGCAACGATCACCGTGGCCGAGCTCGACCCACTGGTCACCCGGACCGCCTTCGAGCGGATGTGGGTCAGGCCCCATCCGGGCCTGTCGATACTCCACGGCGACGCCCGTCTGACCCTCCAATCCCTGCCGCCCGGGACACAATTCGACATCGTCTTCTCCGATGTCTTCCACGACATCTCGATCCCGGCCCACCTGGTGACCCGCGAGTACCACCAGGCGGTCAAGGCACGGCTGGCGCCGGGCGGTATCTACGCGGCCAATGTCATCGACGGCGGCGCCTGGCCGCGCTTTCTCTACAGCCTGACGCACACACTGGCGCAGGAATTTGCCGCGGTGGACGTGTAGTTCGATGCAACCGACGCGACCGGTGGCCGCAATACCTATGTGATCGTGGCCTCCGATACGCCATCGCCCGTCGCCTCGCTGAGCGCC
>VGEI01000156.1 GCA_016869415.1 Alphaproteobacteria bacterium | reverse complement strand
CGCCGACATCACCATTCCGGGAGTGCAGAAACCGCACTGCAGGCCGTGATTTTCGCGGAAGGCGTTCTGCATCGGATGCAGCGTGCCGTCGGGCTTGGCGACACCTTCGATGGTCAGCACGTCAGCGCCCTGGCACTGCACGGCGATGATGGTGCAGCTCTTGACCGACTTGCCGTTGACGTGCACGACGCAGGCCCCGCACTGGCTGGTGTCGCAGCCGACATGCGTGCCGGTGAGGCCGAGCTTTTCGCGCAAGAGCTGGACCAACAGCGTGCGGCTCTCGACCTCGGCCGAGGCCTTCTTGCCGTTCACGGTCAGCGATACCTGGGGCATGTGCTTCAGTCCCTCCCAAAAACTTTCTTGAAGTCGAGTGTCCGTCCAAGCCTAGGTCGCGGTCAAGAGGACCGCGGCCACCGCTGCCAGCAGCAGCGGGATCCATAGCCCCGGGCGCAGGCGAGCCTCAGCCGGCGGGGCCATTCACCACCTCGGCGAACTTGGTGAAAAACTGGTTGGCCAGCTTCTTGGCGGTGGCGTCGATCAGCCGGGCGCCGAGCTGGGCGATCTTGCCGCCGACCTGGGCGGCGGCGGTGTAGCGCAGGACCGTGGCGCCGTTGTCGTCGACCAGCTCGACCTTGGCGCTGCCCTTGCCGAAGCCGGCGACACCGCCCTGGCCCTCGCCGGTGATGGTGTAGCCGTTGGGCGGGTCGAGGTCGCTGAGCGTGCCCTTGCCGGCGAACCTGGCGCTCATCGGGCCGATCTTGAGAGCCACCTTGGCATTGAATTCGGTGTCCGAGAGCTTCTCGACGCTCTCGCAGCCGGGGATGGCCTGCTTGAGGATCTCGGGGTCGTTGAGCGCACGCCACACCGCCTCGCGGGGTGCGGCGAGCCGCACTTCGCCGGTCAAGTCCATGATGCTGTTCCGCTAATCTCCAGAATGCGGTCGAGCCTACGCTAGCGCCAGCGCGGGAGCAACCTCCGCCGCGGCGGCGTCAGGCGTTGCCGCGGACCAGTGCGGCGCCGCGCTCGCCGATCATCAGCGAGGCCGCATTCGTGTTGGCGGATGTCACCGTGGGCATCACCGAGGCGTCGATGACGCGCAGGCGCTCGACCCCGCGCACGCGCAGCTCGGCATCGACCACGGCCCGGTTGTCGCTGCCCATGCGGCAGGTTCCCACGCAGTGGAAGACCGTGCCGCCATGCCCCCGCACGAAGTCGAGAATCTCGCCGTCGCTGCTCGCCGCGGCGCCGGGCAGCACCTCGGCATCCCAGAGCTCGCGGAAGGCCGGCTGGCGGTAGATCTCGCGCAGCATCTTGACACCCTCGACCGCGGTCCGCCGATCGCTCTCTTCGGAGAGGTAGCGGGGCTCGATCTGCGGCGGGGCGAGCGGGTCGGCCGAAGCGATCTGGAGGCGGCCGCGCGAGGCCGGGTGGCACTGCCAGACCGCGGCGGTGAAACCCGAATAGGCGTGTAGCGGGTCTCCCGGCTTGTCGACCGACAGCGGCATGACGTTGAACTGGATATCGGGGCGGCCGCCGCGGGCGTAGCGGGTCCGTGCCGCGCCGCCGACCTGGCCCGCCCCCACGGTCAGGGGACCGGAGCCGCGCAGGGCCCATTCGAGCCCCATGGCGGCAAGCTTCAACGGATTGCGCACGTCGTCGTTGAGCGAGCGCCGCTCGCGCAGGCGGACAATGGTCCGCGCCTGGTAATGGTCCTGTAGGTTCTCGCCGACCTCTGGCGCGTCGACCACGACTTCGATGCCGTGCCGGCGCAGCAGCTCGGCCGGACCGATGCCTGAGAGCTGCAGAAGCTGAGGTGACTGGATGGCTCCCGCCGAAAGAATGACCTCGCGCTCGGCGCGGGCCGTGTGCAGCGCCCCTCGGGCGGTCCATTCCACCCCGACAGCCACGCTGCCTTCGAAGCGGATGCGCGTGGCCTGGGCGCCGGTCGCCACCGTCAGATTGGCCCGTTCGCGCGCCGGATAGAGAAAGGCCTTGGCCGAGCTGGAACGCCAGCCGTTGCGGATGCCGAGCTGATAGGCACCGACACCGTAGGTCGTCGCGGCGTTGAAGTCCGGGTTGTGGGGTAGGCCGAACTGCATGCCGGCCTCGACCCAGGCCCGGCAATAGGGATGGTCGTTGCGCAGGTCGCTGACGCCGAACTCGCCGCCGGCCCCGTGGAACTCCGTCTCGCCGCCGGCGTAGCGCTCGTAGCGCTTGAACTGCGGCAGCACCTTGCGGTAGCCCCAGCCAGTCGCGCCCTGCTGCTCCCAGCTGTCGAAATCCTCGTGCTGGCCGCGGATGAAGATCAGGCCGTTGATCGAGGAGGAGCCGCCCAGCACCCGGCCGCGCGGCCAGACGATGTTGCGGCCCGCGGTGCCCTCGCTGGGAACCGTGTCGAAGAGACGCGAGAAGCGCGTGTCGAAGATGGTGCGGAAATATCCGACCGGCAGATGGATCCAGAAATTGCGATCCGATCCGCCGGCCTCGAGCAGCAGCACCTTCGCCTGCCCGTCCGCCGAGAGCCGGTTGGCGAGCAGACAGCCCGCCGAACCGGCCCCGACGACGATGTAGTCGTAGACTGTCTGCAACGACCGCTCAGCCCTTCGCCGTGTCGAGGTAGATCTTCGAATCGAAGTAGCTGGAGGCGGCGACCGCGTTCTGGATGTTGCCGAACTTGACGAAGAAGTCGGTGACCTGCTGCAGCCACTTGGTCACCGTGCCGTCGGAGTAGAGCTTCCGCCACTCGGCGCCCGAGTACACTTTCTGCGCCCCGAACTGCTCCTTGAGGTCGGGCAGGGGAACCTGCTGGTAGTGGTTCTTCTGCAGCAGCGCCAGGGATTCGTCCGGCTTGCCGATCATCATGTCGTTGCCCGCCGTCCAGGCGCGAACCACATTCGCCAGCACTTCCTTGTTGCGGTCGTAGTAGTCGTTGCGCGCCGCCCAGCCCGAGACGATCGCTGCCTGCGGGAAGTAGGCCGAGGCGTCGACCAGCTTCTTGGCGGCCGGCACCTTGTCGCGCACCGTGATGTTAAACGGTACCCAGAGCGCCACGGCGGGAACCGCGCCGGCGATGAACGAGGTCACCGCCTCCGCCATGCGCTGGTTGAGGATCTCGACGTCCTTCGCCGGGTCGATGTTGTTGGCGCGCAGCGCGTTGTCGAGGAAGACATGTGCCGTCGTGCCGGTGGTCGTGGCGATGCGCTTGCCCTTGAGGTCGGCGAAGCTCTTGACCCCTTGATCCTCGCGGACCCACAGCTGCGCCGTGGCGAACTCGACGCAGTTGACCAGGAACATCTTGCCCTGGCCGCGCGCCGGGAAGTTGGAGATCACCGCGCCGGTGGTCAGTATGTCGAGGCTGCCGCCGACCATGGCCTGGAAGAGCTCGAGGCCGGTGGTGAACTGCTTGAACTCCGGGTCGATGCCGTTGCGCGCCCAGGCGCCGGCCTCCTGCGCCAGCCACAGCTGGCCGTCGACCGCCAGGGTGTGCAGGTAGCCGACGCGGACTTTGGCCCGCGCCTGTGCCAGCGCCGGGGCACCAAGGCCGAGCACGGCGGCCCCCGCACCTGCGGTGCCGAGGAAAGATCTGCGGTTCATCCTGGTCATCGTTACCTCCCGTTGTGGGTTAATGGGCTGGACGTGTCTGAAGCGCCTGCGCCGCGTACTCCTTCATCACCAGATCGCGGATATGCGAGCGCAAGGCGCCGAACTCGGGGCTCTCGTGCAGCTTCTCCTCGCGCGGATAGCCGAACGGCACGTCGATCACCTCGCGGATGCGCGTCGGGCGTGCCGTCATGACGATGATCCGCGAGGACAGATAGATCGCTTCCTCGACGGAATGGGTGATCAGCATGACGGTCTTGCGCTCGGCCTGCAGAACATCGAGCAGCAGATCCTGCATGGCGCTGCGCGTCTGCGCGTCGAGCGCGCCGAACGGCTCATCCATCAGCAGAAACTCCGGCTTCACGGCATAGGCCCGGGCCAGGGCCAGACGCTGGCGCATGCCGCCCGACAGCATGCGCGGCCAGGCGTCGGCGAAGTCGGCCAGGCCCATCAGGCCCATGTAGCGGTCGCAGATCTGCCGCCGTTCGGCCTCGGAAACGGCGTTGGCCTTGAGCCTGAGGCCGAAGGCGATGTTCTCGCGCACCGTCAGCCAGGGGAACACGCCGTATTCCTGGAAGATCACCCCGCGATCGGGCCCGGGACCGGTGACGGGCCGGCCGTCGAGCCGCACGCTGCCGCCGCTGGGCTGCATGAAGCCGGCGACGATGCTCATCATCGTTGTCTTGCCGCAGCCCGACGGTCCGATCACCGAAACGAACTCGCGGTCGCGGATCTCGTAGGACACGTCGTCGACAACCTTGAGCGCCCCGTTGGCGGCGGGAAACTCGACCGAGACCCGGTCGAAGGCGATGCGCACGGCCTTCTCGCCTTTCGCGCTCATGCGATGCGTTCCTGCCAGGCGATCAGCCGGCGCGACAGCTTGCGCAGCAGCAAGTCCATCGTCAGCGCGATGAAGCCGATACAGATGATCCCGACATAGATGATGTCGAGCTGGAAGAACGAGGCGGCGTTCTGGATGAGTGAGCCCAGGCCCTGCTGCGCCGCGATCAGCTCGGAGGCCACCAGGGTCGCCCAGGCCACGCCCAGGGCGACACGCAGGGCCGTCAGGGTGTGCGGCACGGTGAGCGGCACGATCACCTTGAGGAAGATCTCGCTGTCGGTCGCCCCCAGGGTGCGGGCGACGCGCACGTAGATCGGGCTGATCTGTGCGATGCCTTCGTACATGACGATCACGCCGGCGAAGAATGAGGCATAGAAGAGGATGACTATCTTGGCGAGTTCATCGACGCCGAAATAGACGATGACCAGCGGAATAAGCGCGATGGGTGGCAGGGCGCGGAAGAAGTTGATCAGCGGATCGATGAAGCCGCGCACCTCGCGGTACCAGCCGAGTACGAAGCCCACGGGAACGGCGAGCAGGATGCCGAAAGTGACGCCGAGGAAGACGCGCTGCGTCGACATCCAGATGTCGCGCGGCAGCCGCTGGCCAGCCAGCTCGCCGAAGCGGGCCGCGACGTCATGCGGCGTCGGAACGAGCGCCGGATTGACCAGGCCGCTGTAGTGGATGGCGTACCAGAGAATGAGGATTCCGGCCCAGGGCGCCAGAACCAGACCTGCGCGTCGCACGACCCGATGTTTCTCCCCCGCTGAGTGCGGCATTGCCCGGTGTTGCGCTTAAAGGTACCATAAATAGGAAGACCAGTACCCGGCATGTACCGCCTGTTCGGCGACAGTCCCATCCCGCGTTACGCGCAGCTGGCGGAGTTGTTCCGGCAGCGCATCGTGCGTGGCACCTGGAGCGCCGGGGAACGGCTGCCCTCGCTGCACGAGCTGACACAGGAATTCGATGTCGCGCGGGTGACGGTGCGCCAGGCCGTCGACCTCTTGGAGCGCGACGGGCTGCTGTCCGCGCAGCAGGGGCGGGGGACATTCGTCACCGGCCGGCCGGAATCCGTCCGGCGTCTGCGGGTGGAGACCACGCTGGCCGACCTCGTGGAGATGTATCGGGGCGACAAGCCGCAGCTTTTGAACATCGATGAATCCTCGGCGGCACCGTCGCTGACCGCGGATGACGGCAAGCCCGCTCCCAAGTACTTCCACATGCGGCGTGTGCATTCGCGCGACGGGCTGCCGTATTGCGTCATCTCGATCTATCTCGACTACCGGGTGTTCCGCCGGGCGCCGAGACGCTTCCGCAAAGAGGTGGTGATTCCGATCCTGGCCGAGTTGCCGGGGCTGCGTATCGCCCGGGCCCGCCAGACGCTGACCATCGGCACCGCGGATGTCGAGGTGGCCGGGCATATCCGCATTCCCGTGAACGCGCCGGTCGGCGAGGTGCGGCGCGTCTTCAACGCCCCCGACGACACAGTCATCTATCTGGCGGAAGTCATCTACCGCGGCGACTTCATCCGTCTCGACATGGACTTGCGTCCCTGACAGGGCCGCATCGTCCGGCGACACCTCTAGAGTGCCGGCGACAGCCTGCGGGACCTGCGAAGACGAGGCACTGCGGCGGTGGATTCACCCTTGCGGGCTGCTATAGTTCGGGCAAGTCCCCGGCCGCCCAGGCGGCGCGAGGCAGGAACTTCATGCGCTTAACGGGAGGAAACCTGATGAAAGCTATCGTCAAGACCGCGGCTGTGATCGCCGGCCTTACCCTTGCGGCGGGGCTGGCGCCGGACGCCTCGGCGCAGCAGTCGCGAAACATGTCGATCGTCACCGGCGGCACGGGTGGCGTCTACTATCCCCTGGGCGGCGGCCTCGCCAACCTGCTGACCAAGTACGTGCCGGGCTGGCAGGCTACGGCCGAGGTCACCGGCGGCTCCGTGGCCAATCTGCAGCTCATCGGCTCCAAGAAGGCCGAGATCGCCTTCACCATGGCCGATGCCGCCCTCGATGCGCAGGAAGGCAAGGACAAGTTCGTCGGTAACAAGGTGCCGCAACGCCTGCTCGCCGTGCTCTATCCCAATCTGATGCATGTCGTCACGATCGAGGGGACGGGCATCACCAAGATGTCGGACCTCAAGGGCAAGCGCGTTTCCACCGGCTCGCCCGGCAGCGCCACCGAGGTCATGGGCTTCCGTGTCATCGAGGCCGCCGGGCTCGACAAGGACAAGGACATGCGCCGCGAGCGCCTGGGCGTTGCCGAGTCAACCAACGCGGTCAAGGACAAGAAGATCGATGCCTATTTCTGGGTGGGCGGCCTGCCGACATCGGCAGTCACCGATCTGGGCGCGACACCGGGCCTCAAGCTCGCGCTGATCGATCACGAGGGAACCGTCCCCGGCATGAACCAGAAGTTCGGGCCGCTCTACGCCCCGGCCGTCATTCCGGCGGGCACCTATCCGGGCCAGACCAGGGACAACAAGGTCGCCTCTGTGTGGAACCTGCTGGTTGTGCATGAGTCGACACCGGACGACGTGGCCTACAACATCGTCAAGACCATCTTCGAGCATCGCGACGAATGGGCGCAGGTCCATGCCGAGGCGAGGAACGTCAAATTCGAGAACCAGAAGCAGGCGAATTCGCCAATCAAGTGGCATCCGGGCGCCGAGAAGTACTTCAAGGAAAAGAATCAGAACATCATGTAAGCGGCGTCGACGCCGTGCTGCGAAGCCCCGTTCCGGGAGACTGGAACGGGGTTTCGTGTTTCTGTTAGACAGAAAGCAATAAGAGCGCGGGCACGACCCGTGCGTGAACAGGGGGAGGCAATGACGGAGGACGTTCGGGGCGCCGGCTCCAGCGCCGCGGTCGACGCGGACGCGCTGAAGAAGGCCGAGGAGTTCATCGAGCAGGAGGAGGGCGCCGCCAGCCGCTATCGCGGCTGGTTCGCCTGGCTGGTCACCGCCCTTGCCGTGACCATGACCCTGTTCCATCTCTACGCCGCTTACGACATCGTTTCGGCCCAGGTCTTGCGCCCGATCCATGTCGGCTTCGTACTCGTGCTGACGTTCCTTCTGTTCCCCGTGGCGCCGCGCTTCCGTCACCGCTTCATGCCCTGGGATATGGTGACGGTCATCGCCTCGATCGCGGTCATCTGGTACCTGATCGCCGGCGGCGACGACCTGACCGACCGCTACACGGCTCCGCGTCAGCTCGACATCGTCATGGGCCTCCTGTTCATGGCGCTGCTGCTGGAAGCGACGCGTCGTACCACCGGCTGGATCATGCCCTTCGTGGCCATCCTCTTTCTTCTCTACGCCTTGTTCGGTCCGTCACTGCCGCCGCCGTGGACGCATCGTGGCTACGATTTCGAACGGTTGGTCGGCCAGCTCTACATGACGCTCGAGGGCATCTTCGGCGTCGCGGTCGACGTATCCTCCAGCCTCATTGTCCTGTTCACCATCTTCGGCGCCGTGCTGCAGTTCTCGGGCGCCGGCAAGTTCTTCATCGACTTTTCCTT